>JAZSPX010000124.1:0-12762 GCA_045537675.1 Candidatus Faeciplasma sp.
AAAAAGCTCACGCATATGCGTGAGCTTTTTTGTTTGTGAACAAGTGCAATTACCGAGCGCCGGAGGCGTGGGCAATTTTCGCGACCGCCGCCGGTGGCGGAAAAAGGGAGCGAAAATTGGTGCAGCGGTCAAAATCGACAGCGACGAGCAGGAGCGCCCGTCGATTTTGGGCACCGCAAGAGGGCAATAGTAAATTCTCGCTGTCGCTCGAATTAACTATAGAAGAACGGCTGACGCCGTTCTTCGCAGAGTGCGGTTACCAAAACAGTGGCAATAACTTCTTGCTAAATGTGGCGAATAATGGTATAATTAACAAAACAGCAAGGAGGTAAACATATGTCGTCAACAAAGTGGAAAGCTTTTAAAATCCGTCATGAAAAAGCAATTAAAATTGTTAGTGTATTATTGATTATCTTCGTTCTAATTTCCGTTGTGTTTTTTGCAACAGCACTTACCGTCGGTTATATTGGTTACAGGGAATATCAGCAGAACCTTGTTACATTTGTGGTTACGCCTGAACTGTGCGTTGATTTAACACGTTCACTTCCTGCTAAAATAAATACGGAATGGCGTGACTACTTTGCAAGCTGGGATATGAATTATAATTATGAAGACGGGAATCTTAACTTGACAATTCACAAACAACGACTTGCATCACTTGTCGCCGCCAATCAGGAATACATTGACGCAGCTATACAAAAGGGCGTAAAGATTTCTCCCGATTATACTCGTGTGGAATTCGATGCATATGACCCTATAGACAGAAATCAGCTTGTATCTCCTTGGTCGATACTTCAATGTGCATGGTTACAGTTATATAACGGCGTCCCGGCAGAAGACATTAAGGTTGAAGTTGTAGCAATGGATTATGAGACTGGCGAAGCTGTATATCAAGCTACATGGCCTGAATTAATTGAGTATACCTATGTTACAAATGAGTTTACTGTAACCTTTAAGTTAAATAACGGTATAGCCAGTTATGATAAGGAATCTGTCTGGAAATAGTGAATTGCACATAAAAGCCTTATCAAACATGTCTATTGACATATACTTCCTGTATATGATTTAATAAAGCTAAAGAGGTGAACACTAATGCCAAAATATCATAGTAAAAACAGACTTGAAGACTTTGAATTTCACGACTCGTATGTGACGATAAACAGTTTCAAGGGCGGCGTACTCGATTTATCAATCGAAATGCTTAATATCCACAGCGATGCTGAACAGAATACTTGCGGCTGTGACATGGAGATTGAAAAAACTCACATCACGTTTTTCGGAGTTACCATTGACAGTGTTTGCCCTCTAAGCAGTGCTTTTACAGACACAAACGGCAACAAATATATTCTTATCACTAAATTTGAGGGTGATACTATGGAAACACTTAAAGCTCAACTGCTTGACTGCTTTAAAATATACAGTCTCCAAGTATTACCAAGCGACTCTAAGCAAAAGATTTCGGTAGATTTTGATAGGATTGATATAATAATAAACATCGTTTTATCATTCGACTCTGTTGAAATGGAATGGGATAACTTTAACGGCAAAGCTTGGTACGTTCGTGATTAGCACCACTCCCCCACCTCTTGACGAGGTGAGGGAGTTTTTTAATCAGAATATGCCTGCAACCTTTAACAGATAAGACGCCAAGAACACAGTCAGTGCGCTGGCAAACGTTGTCCACACAACAAGCTGGCCCGCAAGGGTTGCGTCGCCGTCCATCTCCTGCGCCATGGGCACGCTTGAAACCGCAATGGGCGTTGTGAACATTGCAACAAACGCCGCAAAGTGTGCGCCTGTAAAACTGCCTTTAAACAGTAAATATGCGCCGCCAAGCCCAAGCAAGGGTGCCAGCACGGTTTTCATCACGGTGCCGCAAATAATCTCTTTTTTAAGCGAGGCAACAGCCGAGAACTCGAACTGTGCGCCAAGCACCAAAAGTGCCGTTGGTGTTGCAAGGTTTGAAAGGTATGTTAAAACCTTTTCAACAGGGGTGATGTCGGTAAGGCGGAAATTAACACCCGTTTTTACAAATATCGCCCTTATAGCAACAACCATAAGCCCTGCCGCCACGCCCTGAATGAGCGGGTTTTTAATAATCTCGAGAAGGATTTTTCTGATACTCGTTTTGGCTTTGCCCTCTTTAAAAACAGAGAGGCTTATAACTGCCAAAACGTTGAACGCAGGAATTGCCACCGCCGAAAGAAGCGAGGCTACCCTTGCGCCTTCCTCGCCGAAAAGCGAGGCGGCAAGAGGTATGCCGATTAAGGCATAGTTCGAGCGAAATGCGCCCTGAATCAAGACACCTCGGCACTCGCGTTTTTTGGTGACGACAAGAACAACGGGAATTGAAATTGCAAAGAGGACGAGCAAAGCGCATAGCGCATAGCCTATATAGCCAAGGTTAACGCCGCCAATATCCTCTATTTTATAAACGTTATAAAAAAGCATTACGGGCAAAAACAGGTGGAACACCAGCTTGTTTGCCATTTTTGAAAAGTCGGCGTTCATCATGCCTATTTTTTTAAGAATATAGCCGATTGCCACCATTATAATTATCGGCGCGACGGCATTAAATGCAAAAATCAGTGATTCCATTAACCAATACGACCTTTCAGACTTCGATACATCTTTTTGATTATACACACTTTATCGCGAAAATTCAACCTTGTAAAGCAATAAAATTTCTGATATAATCGGCTTAAAGACAGGAGGCGGTAATGTGAATGTTTTGGTGATTGCCTTGATAGTATTGCTTGTCATATTATGTGGCATAGCGATGGTTAAAAGCTCTAAAGACAGCAAAGAAGAAAACCGCAAGCTTTTAGAGGAATTGGAGACGCCCTTTGAACCTTCGCCCGCAAAAGCAGTCGGCGCAAGGGTCGTTTTTAAAAACGAAAGAATTGAAAAATGGGGCAGTTCCACCACCTCATCGCACAGAATGGTTTATGAAATGACTTTCGACACCGACGAGCGTGAGGCTTTGACCTTCGAGGTGGGGCCGGAAACTTATTTCAGATATAACGAGCTTGACTATGCGACCCTTGTGACGGTTGACGGCAAGTTCTTCCACTTTGGTGATGGGGAAGAAGTCGAAGCAAGCGAATCAGTTGAATAAATTAGCAAACCACTCAAGCAGTTTTGCATGAGTGGTTTTAATTTTGCTCTGTTTTTACAGTTTGCCCAAGGTTGACCTCGTTTAAACTCTCTGCTATAATATTGGCATAGGCTGCCGGTCAGGTACCCTGCTCGAAAATCTGAATTACTCGTTTATGGAGGAACATTTCATGAATAACTTTACTTTCTATTCACCCACTTTCTTTGCGTTTGGCAAAGACACCGAAAACGACACAGGTAAATATGTTAAGCGCTTTGGCGGAAGCAAGGTGCTAATTCACTATGGCGGTGGAAGCGTTATCCGCTCGGGGCTTCTTGACCGAGTTAAGCTATCTTTAGACAATGAAAATATCCCCTATATCCTTTTGGGAGGGGTTAAGCCCAACCCCAGAAGCGGACTGGTTTATGAAGGCATTGAGCTCTGCAAGAAGGAAAACGTCGATTTTGTTTTGGCAGTCGGCGGCGGAAGCGCTATCGACTCGGCAAAGGCTATTGCCGCAGGTGCTGTTTATGACGGCGATTTTTGGGATTTCTATTGCGGCAAGCCCATTGTTAACGCTCTTCCCGTGGGCACTGTTTTAACCATTGCCGCCGCAGGAAGCGAGGGCAGCCCTGACTCTGTAATCACTCACGAAAACGGAATGTTCAAGCGCGGTGCAGGCAGTGATGCTATCCGCCCCAAGTTCAGCATTCTTAACCCTGCACTTACACAGACGCTCCCTGCATATCAGACTGCATGCGGAATTACCGACATTATGGCTCATTTATATGAGCGTTATTTGACAAATACCAAGGACGTTGAGGTTACCGACCGCCTTATTGAAGCTTTGCTTCTGACAATGATTCACGAGGGACCGAGAGTAATTGAAGACCCCAACAACTATGAGGCACGTGCAAACATTATGTGGGCAGGTATGATGGCTCATAACAACTCTTGCGGTGTTGGCAGAAGCCAGGACTGGAACAGCCACAACATCGAGCACGAGCTTTCCGCATTATATGACTGTGCACACGGCGCAGGACTTGCAGTAACCATGCCTGCCGTATTCACATATGTTTTAGAGCATGACGTGATGCGCTTTGCACAGATTGCGGTTCGCGTCTGGGGTTGTCAGATGGACTTCGCTCACCCCGAAGTTACTGCAAAAGCCGGCATCAAGGCGCTAAGAGATTATCTTTGCTCTATCGGTATGCCTAAAAACTTCTCTGAGCTTGGTGCAAAAGAAGAGGATATTCCCAAGCTTGTTGACGTTTTGTGCAACGGCAACGGAAGAAAAGGCTCGATAAGCGGATTTGTAACTTTGAATGAAGATGACTGCAAGAATATCTATCAGCTGATGGTATAACAAGACAGCAAAATACCCCTCCTCCCAAAACGGGAAGAGGGGTTTTATTTTATTCTGATTTAATTGCTTCGAGGGCGCTGATTTTAACAGCACGGTTTGCAGGGGCAAAGCCCGAAATTAAACCGATGAGTGTTGAGAAGCCGAGTGCCAGAAGCACCAGCCACAGCGGAATTATCGAAACGGGGGTGTCGCCCGACGTGCCAAGCAAGCTTGCCATTACACCACGGCCGAAATAGTTCATGCCGATTGAAATGCCATAGCTTAAAAGCGTGCCGATAACGCCGCCCAACAGGCCAATCAAGCCTGCCTCGAACAGGAATGCCATGCGAATGTTACCGACGTAACAGCCCAAGACCTTCATGATGCCGATTTCTTTTGTGCGCTCATAAATCGACATGATCATGGTGTTGGTAATGCTAAGTGCCGCTACAAACAGGCTTATTGCCGCCAAACAGCCCAGAACAAGCTGAATGATGCCAAGCGTCTGCTTCATTTCGTTTCGCATATCTGCCATGCTTGAACAGCTGAAGCCCATCGCTTCGATCTGGGTTTCAACGTCCTCAACATCGTTGATGTCGTCGCAGACTACCTTAACATAGGTATATTCGGGGTCGGCAGCATCCTTAACGCCGTTGCGGCGGTTATAGTCGTCAATAATATCCTTTGCAACGTTTATATCGACCAGCACGCTGTAAACAGTTTCCCAGTTGGGGTCCTGCATGAGTACTGCCGAGCAGTTAAGCTCATATTCATATCCCCTGCCGCCATATTGGTAATAGCCCTCGTCGTCCATCTGTTTGGTGTTGTTGATGGCAACCAAAATCTTTTCGTCCTGAGGGTCGATAAACGGCAAGGTATAGGTGCCGTCGCTCAAATACTGCTTCCATGTATATTGCTTATCGCCGCGCTTGCGGGTATCGCGGAAGTTATATGCAGTTTCGTTGCCGAAGATTATGGTAGAGGAATATTCCTCCTCGGTCGGGAATTCGCCCGTTTCCGGCACATATCCCATTTTATCCAGAAGTGAGAAGTCAACGCCGTAAACCTCTGCCCAGTCCATGCGGTATCTGTCGCTTTTGCCTGCGGCAATGGTTACCATGTTAGAATCTACCCTTAGCCTTGGAACGACATAGGACACGTTTTCTATCGCCTTAATGCTTTCAACAGCGTCGTCATTAAGGTTTATATCATCCTTACTGCCATAACTGTAATTATAAATGGTAATAGCCGTTAAGTCGCCGAATGAAGCGAGCATGTTATCCATGGCAAGGTTCATGCCAAGGCCCAAAGAAATCATTACGATCACCGCGCAGGAGCCGATTACAACACCGATAACGGTTAAAAACGTTCTGCCCTTTCGCCGCCACAGATTCTTAAAGGCCATTTTAATGATATCAAATATCTTCATCGTCTTCGTCTACTCCGAGTTTAGCCTTTTTTCTTTTGCTGACAATAACGATTATAACAATAAGCACAACAAGTCCGGCACCGCCGCCCACAGCATACCATGTCCACGAGGGAAGCGAGCCTTCATCAGTCATCGGGCCGTCAATCATCATGCCGTCGTCATATATGGGTTCGTCCCAATAAAGGTCCTCTTCATAATACATTTCCTGGGTGGTAACAGTGAAAGGAATAACCTTTTCCTTCTGGTTGCCGTTTGCATCTTCATATGTAACAACAAGCTCAACGTTGATTTCGCCTGCCATATAGGGATAGAATTCTGCGTCGTAATATTCTTCTCTGCCGCTTTCAATGTTGCCGATGTAGTAAGAGCTTTCCTGCATGTCAAAGCCCTCGCCTCTAAGCGAAGCGGTTACGTTGTAAACGCCGCTTTTGCCCATGTTAACAAGGCTTGTCGAAACATAGCAGGGCTCGCCAACGTATACGACGTAGTTGGGGTAGTAAGGCTCGTTGATAACAAGTCTGTCCTCTTGCTGAAGCGGGATGTTGATGGTTTCACGAACAGTGGGTGCCTGGTATCTTCTGCCGTTTACTGTATATTCGTAAGAGAATGAAATGTCGATGGGGTAGCTGTTGGGGGTAGCATCTGCTTTTGCAAGCATTTCAAGGGTTACGCTGTCGGTAGCCTTGGTGTCAAGCTTTTCAAAGAAGAACGAGTTTGCCGAATTTGCAGCCGAGAATGCAATGCCGCCGTCGATGCTTGAGGAAGCACCGTTAATGGTTATTTTAAGGTTTTCAATAACAGCTTCGCCCGAAGTGTTCTGGAATGAGATCGTAAGCGGGAACTTTGTGCCTGCAACAACAAACTCGCCGCCGAAGTCATATTCGGTGATGATGATGTTGGGGGCAAACACCTCGGTGGTGTCCTGCTGAGCGTTTTCTTCGGGCTTGCAGGAAAGTGTGCAGTAAACAACCGAGTTCACGTTGCCATAGGATATTTCAACGGGCAAAACCTCACGGGTCGAGGAAATACCGTCGCAGCCGATAAGCTCGAACGAAATTTTCTTTGTTTCGCCTGCGCCAATCGAGAAGTCGGAGTATGTAAGCCCCTCGTTAACGGCAAACTTCATGCCGTCAAGGTTCAAAACAGAAAGTCTTGCTTTTTCAATGTCCTTATCGCTCGAGTTTTTAAGGGTAACGGTTAATGTGAAAACTCTGTCGGGTCTTATTCTGTTAGAGCTTACGGTATAGTCAATCATCGTAAGGTCAAGCTCGCCCGATTCGTTGCCGACAGCCTTGGGCTCGCACGAGATGATAATGTCGCTTGACACGCTGTAATCGTCATCGCCGATAGAATACTCGGCCAAAGCAGTTATTGTCTCTCTTACCGAGGAGATGCCGTCGCACGCGATAAGGTCAAACGCAACCGAAGTGGTTTCGCCGTTGGCAATGTCAACAGTTTTATAGGTAAAGCCGCCGTCGAAAACGAATTTAGACTCGTTTAAGCCGGGCAGAGAAACCTTAACGTCTTCAAGGTTAACGCCGGTGTTGTTTTTAAGGGTGAACATAAGCATAAACTCGTCACCGGGGGCAACAACCTCGAACTCTGTCGAGTAGGAAGCAAACGTAAGACCGCTTGTGTTAAGGTTGTTAACAACTCTTACAGGGATGCTAAAGTCCTGAGAGCCGATATAGTTGCCCAATTCGTCGCGCATGTCGGTGCTGAAGTTTAAGTTATACGTGCCGTCAGCCGCATTGATCGGTGCAGAAATAAAGAAGCTGAAGGAAGGCATTGTGCCATAGCTTTCCTGTTCAAAATAATTTTCCACAACAATGCTTGTCGTAGACGAGCTGATTCTGCCGGTAACGCGCGCCGCCTGTGTTGCGGTAACAGGCACCAAAGAAATGCTGATTACCGAGGACGAGCCTGCTTCAACAAACGCACCCGAAGTCGGGGCTAAGGTATATGTAGGCGTACTGCTTATTTCATCTGCAAACGCAGTAAGCGACATGCAGCCAAGTGCATAAATAAGCGTAACGATAATTACCAAAACTTTATTTTTCATTGCTGTCAATCTCCTGTCCGTTAGTTTCTTTTATTTTATCACGGTCATATTTTGAAATATTTTTCTCGACCGAGGTTATTTCACCGTCGATAATATGTACGATCTTGTCGGCATATTCGCTTATGCCAAGGTCGTGGGTTACCAATACAAGCGTTAAGTTGTGCTTTCGGCACATTTCAACCATAAGGTTCATAACGTCCTCGGTCGTGTGCGAGTCGAGGTTGCCCGTAGGCTCGTCTGCAAAAATAACCGAGGGCTTTGTAACAAACGCACGGGCAATGCCCACACGTTGCTGCTGGCCGCCCGACATCTGCGAAGGCTTGTGCTTCATTCGGTTGGCAAGGCTTACGTTTTTAAGCATTTTTGCCGCAATTTTTTCGCGGCGCTTTTTCGCCATGCCTTTAAACATAAGCGGCATTGCAACGTTTTCAAGCGCGGTTAACTGGTTCAAAAGGTTATATGACTGAAAAACAAAGCCCAAGTTTTCCTGTCTGAACCTTGCAAGACGCTTTTCTGAAAGCTTTGTAATTTCGGTTCCTTTTATAACAACGCTGCCTTTCGAGGGCTTTTCAAGTCCTGCAAGCATGTTTAAAAGTGTTGACTTGCCCGAACCGGAAGTGCCCAAAACACAGCATATCTCGCCTTTTTCAATGTTTAAGTTTATCTTTTTAAGGGCGTGAACTTTTTCGTTGCCCAGCTTGTACGTTTTTCTTAAGTCCTTAACTTCAATGATCGACAAGCGCTCACCTCCAGAATAATGCTGTTATACACTAATTATACACTTTCTTACGGCAGAATATTGCATTTTTTTATTAATTTTTTCTTAAAAGCTCCTTAATAATCAAATTTGTAGATTTGCATAAAAATGTTGCAGATTTTTGTATAAAAACACGCCCGCCGACATAAGCCGACGGACGTAAAAATTCATTATTCAAGTGCCTCAAACAGGCCTTTTAACACGCACTCGGCGCTTTCGTGGAATTTGCAGGTATGGCGGTTTAAAATACCGAAGGAGCGGTCGTGGTGATTATCCCACCAAACGCACAGAATTCCGTATTTTCTCGCCTCGCTGACAAAATATTTTGCCCATTCATATCTGGCTTCGGGGTTGTTTTTGTTCAAAATTCCCATTTCGCCGATAATGACGTCAATCCCCTGCGAGCAGAATCTCGCATTCAGGCGTTCCATAATTCGGCGCACTTCAATTCTGTCCTTTTCGGTGAACTTTGCAATGTCGCTTTTGCCGTTTAAGCAAAGGTTATAGGGCGAATAGGAATGTACCGACTGGATAAGTCTGCCCGAAGGGTCTTCGGGGAAACGGTATGCGTCAAAGCAGGCGTACATGGGGTTAGCGGCATATGGCGAAACCATTAAATAACGCTCGCCGTTCTTTTTGCCCGAGGCACGAACAGTATCGACAAACAGCTGGCTGAACTGATTAAGATATTCAACCGCCTTGCGCGACTCCTCCTGTCTCATATCGAGGTGCCATTCATGGGGTGTTCTTATCATTCTCGGCTCGTTCAGTGACTCGAAAACAAGGCGCTGGTCATAATCACCGAAACGCTCGGCAACCTGTGACCATATTGCTTTAACATAAACACGGCTGTCCTCGTGTCCTTCATCGGTCGGCACGACCTTAACGTCATCGTGATGAATGTTTATAATAACAGCCATGTCGTTGTCAATTCCGTAATCGACAACCTGTTGCACTCTGTCCAAAAACTCTTTTTCAATTATATAGTCGGGAGATTCGCTTACATGGCAGTGCCATGACACCGGAACACGCAAAACGTTGAAGCCGGCGTTTTTTATCGCGTCAATCATCTCTTTGGTGGTAACAGGGTTATGCCAGCTGGTTTCGCCCATCGGGGCATCTAAGGTGTTACCCAAATTCCACCCGATTTTCATAAACTGCAAAAGCTCTTTAGAAGATGAAAACTTTCTTTCCATGCGTCAATCCTCCTAAAAACAAAGTTCAAGGCTTAATTTATTCCTTTGAATCCGTGCCGTTGATACCGTCCATAAAGCCGTTGTAGACACACTCGCAATCATCAAAAATCTTAAGGTTGCGTCTGTCGAACAAGCCATATGATTCATGGCCGGTAGAGTTGCTGCCGTTATCCCATACCATGCAAGCCATGCCGCTTTGCTTAGCCTTAAAGACGTAATACTTAGCCCAGTTATAACGTGCATCGGGGTTATTCTTGTTGATGATACCCATTTCGTCAATTACAACGTGAACGCCCTGAGAAACAAACTTGTCGTGAAGTCTGTTAATGAACCAGTCGATATCCTTCTGCTGGCTTGAACCAAAGCTGTTAATGCTCATGTTGTCGCCCATTGCAAGGTCATAGGGGGTATAGGCGTGAACTGCAAGCATGATCTTGCCTGTTGCAGTATCATCGGGCAGCTTATACAAATCAGACATTGCGCTGTCGGGGCCGCCGCAATAAACGCTTGAAAGCAGATATCTGTCGGCATTATTTCCGCCTGCCGCTCTTACAGCGTCAACAAAAGCCTGGTTGCCGTTGTTAATAATTTCTGCGGCATACTGACACTCTGTGCAGCTTGCATCAAGCCACCATTCATGCTTGTTGCCTGTAAGTCTCGGCTCGTTCATAGACTCGAAAAGCAGGTTCTGGTCATAGTCCTTAAACTCTTCGGCAATCTGCGACCAGATAGCAGAAAGATATTCAACAGCGTCGTCGCCGTTATTCTTTCTGGGTTCATAAATATCGTTGTCGTGGTGCGAGTTGATTACAACAATAAGGCCCGACTCTAAAGCATAGTCAACAATCTCTCTTACTCTTGCCATCCACTCTTTATCGATAATGTATTCGGGCTCAGCCGAAACGTGTCTGCCCCACGAAACAGGAATTCTTATTGAATTGAAGCCAAGCTCTTTAAGCTTAAGCATCATATCCTTTGTGGTAACAGGCTGGCCCCACGAGGTCTCGCCGTCGGGTGCGTCTAAGGTGTTGCCCAAATTCCAGCCCATGCCCATTGCTTCAATAAGCTCTGCCTGAGTTTCATATACATTCCCCTCAACCTCGGGGTCGTTATGAGGGTGAATAACAGGTTCATTGACAACAGGCTTTTCAGCGCAGCCTGCAAGCATTAATACCGGCATAAGTAACGCAAGTAAAACAGATAGGAATTTTTTCATTTTCTACCTCCGTATTAGTTTAAAAAAATTACATTAAATAACATTAATGCGCTGAGTTAATTATAACCCAGCGCATTCGATGTGTCAATATAAAGTTTCATTTATTTGTATCAATTACGTGCCAATAAGCCTTCAAATATTCAGCACCCGAATAAACCGTAAGTGCGGTTGCTATCCATACCAAAACCTCGGACACTATTTTGATGAACAGCTCGGGCACGGGGACGCCTATTGCCAAAATGCCCTGTAAGAACAGAATTGCAATTATGGCAATCATGGTGAAAGCGGTTTTAAGCTTGCCCGACCAGCCTGCGGCAACGACCACGCCCTTGTCAGAGCTGACAACAAGGCGCAAAGCCGAAACCATGAACTCGCGGAACAGGATTATCATTACAGGCACAGCGCCTGCCCAGCCAAGCTGAACAAAGCAAACCAGCGCTGCCATTACAAGCGCTTTATCTGCCAGCGGGTCCAAAAACTTGCCGAAGTCGGTAACAAGGTTGTGCTTTCTGGCATAGTTGCCGTCCAAGGCATCAGTTATCGAGGCAATGGCAAAAATCAAAAGCGAGATTAAAACATTAAAGCTTGTGAACTGCCAAAGAAGGAACAACACAAATATCGGTATTAAAATTACTCTTAAAAGTGTAAGCTTGTTTGCTAAATTCATAACTGCCTCCGTTTATTCCGTGGCGCTGCCAATAAGGTCATAGTCCATAACGTCGTCGATAAGTACGTTTACATATTCGCCCAAAGCTCTGGGGCAGGGCGAGGAGAAGAATATCTTGCCGTCAATTTCGGGAGCGTCCATAGCGCTTCTGCCGAAATAACATTCGGCATATCTGTCAAACCCTTCGGTAACAACTTCAATAGTCTTGCCGATGTAATTCTGATTCAGCTCGTCAGAAATAAGCATCTGCTCCTGCATGATGATGTCGGCACGTTTAAGCTTAACATCTTCGTCGATCTGATCGGAGAAGTCGGCGGCAGGTGTGCCCTCCTCTGCCGAGTAGGCAAAGCAGCCAAGCCTGTCAAACCTAACGTCCTTGACAAATTCGCAAAGGCGCTCAAACTGTTCATCAGTCTCGCCGGGGAAGCCGGCAATAAGTGTGGTTCTTAGAATAATTCCCGGCACACGCTCGCGAAGCTTTTTAACAAGCCCTCTTAAAGAGGCTTCGTCGCCCGCACGGTTCATGCGGCGCAAAACCTCGCCGTCGCAGTGCTGAATGGGTATATCTAAATATTTAACACACTTTTCTTCAGTTGCAATCACGTCAATAAGCTCGTCAGTAATTCTTTCGGGGTAGGCATAAAGCGTTCTTATCCATTTAAGGCCATCGATCTTCGAGATTTCACGCATCAGCTCTGCCAGCATGGGTTTGCCGTAAATATCCTCGCCATAGCGGGTGGTGTCCTGTGCAACAAGCACGATTTCTTTGAATCCCACGCTTGCAAGCCACTTGGCTTCGTCGATAACGCTTTCCATCTTGCGGCTGCGGAAGCGCCCTCTTATTGAAGGGATAGCGCAATATGTACAGCAGTTGTCACAGCCCTCGGCAATCTTTAAATAGGCGTAATTCTCTGTCGAAATAATTCTTCTTCCGCCGATGATAAGCGAATACTTATCGCCGAAGGTGCAAATATCACCCTCGCCCGATAGGAC
>JAZSPX010000140.1:0-1984 GCA_045537675.1 Candidatus Faeciplasma sp.
GTGGCCTAAGGTTACAGGGTCAAAGCTGCCGGGGCAGACTGCAATTCTCTCACTCATTTTCATCGCCCTCGCTTTCAATTACATAAGTAGTAAGCGCAATTTTTTTGCCATAGTTATATTCGCGGTGCTTTTTAAGTCTGCCGATTTCGTCAGGCAGGTCAAGGTCAGATTCATGCTCGCAGACAACTATTGCCCTGTCGCTTAACTTAGGCTCTAACAGCGGCAACGCCTTTAAAAGCAAGCCCTGTTCATAGGGCGGGTCTAACAGTGCAATGTCAATTCCTGGTTTTGCCGAGCGAAGATAGTCGCAGGCGTCCATATTAAGAATTCGTGACTGTGAAACAAAGCCGCAGCTTTGAACGTTTTCACGTACAACGTTTATCGACTGGCGGGACTTATCGACAAAGACACAATGCTCGGCTCCTCGGCTTAAAGCCTCAATTCCAAGCTGACCGCAGCCTGCAAACAAATCGACAACCGATGCCGACGGCAAATCGAACTGGATTATTGAAAAAATTGCTTCCTTAACCTTGTCCGAGGTGGGTCTTACCTCAAGCCCTTCAAGCGTTTTCAAGCGCTTGCCGCGTGCCGTTCCTGTAATTACTCTCATTATATATTTTTCCTTTCAAAAGAAAGTGTTAAATTTCAATACACTTACAGTTAGTATAACCTAAAATTTCAAGCTTGTCTATACTGTTTATCTAATTTCGTCAATAAACCTTGCTTTAACCTCGTCGGCTTTTTCAAAGCTTATTTTCATTACTGCGGCAATGTCCTCTATGCTTGCGGATTTAAGTGCCTCTTTGGTTTTAAACTGGGTTAAAAGCGCCTGTGCCTTAACCTTGCCTATGCCTTTAATTGAGGTTAAGTCCGTCTCGTACATTCTGGCAAGGTGCTTTTTGGTCTGGAACGAGATGGTATAGCGGTGCACCTCGTCCTGAAGTCTTGTTAGCAGAGAGAAAACGGCACGGGATTTTGTTATCGTTATCTCGCTTCCGTCGGGCGCAACAATGGCACGGGTGTGGTGCTTCTGGTCTTTAACCAGGCCGTAAATCGGCACGCTTATGCCCATTTGTCTTACAACAGGGGTTACAGCCGCAACGTGCCCTTTGCCGCCGTCGAGGAAAATAAGGTCGGGCAGAGTTTTAAAGCCCTCGTCCTCGCAATCCGGGTCGAGGTAGTTTTCAAAGCGGCGGCGCAAAACCTCTTGCATGCAGGCATAGTCGTTTTGCTCGTAAACCGTTTTTATGTTAAATTTTTTATAGGCTTTTTTGTTCGGTCTTGCGTTTTCCAAAACGACCATGCCGCCAACCATGTCGCTTGAAGCAAGGTTTGAAATATCGTAGCACTCGATATATAGCGGTGTTTTGCCAAGACCTATAAGCTTGCCAAGCTCTTCTAATGCGGCAAGTTCTTTGCCTGTTCTGCCAAGGTTCAGCGAAAGATGCTCTAACGCATTCGATTTTGCCATTTTGGTAAGAGAAAGCATCTCCCCTCGCTTGGCAACGTGAATTTTAACGGCATGCCCCGATTTTTCACGCAGGTAACGCTCTATCATTTCGGCGCCCGAAAGCTCTAAGTCGATGTAAATATCCTTGGGTATTTTAACGCTTCTGTCATAGTATTGAAGCAGGAATTCTTCTCTTACTGCTTCTTCGTCCGAAATCTCGCCAAGGAAGAAATCGGATTTATCGGTCAGCTTGCCGCCACGGTAAATAAGCACCGATATGCAGGACTGAAGCCCGTTTTGCGCAAGCGCAATAACGTCGGTGTCGGGCAGGTTTTTTTCGAAAATCTTCTGCGTTTCGGCGGCACGCTTAATTGCGTTTATTCTGTCACGCAGCATGGCGGCACGCTCGAACTCTAAGTTCTCCGAAGCTCGCTCCATCTCTTTGGTCAGATCCTCGACCGATTGGGCGCTGCCGCTTTTGATGTAGTTAACAGCATCGTCGATGATCGTGCGGTATTCCTCTTTAGAAAAGCA
>JAZSPX010000092.1:0-10315 GCA_045537675.1 Candidatus Faeciplasma sp.
TTAAAGGAGATGAGTACTTTATAGGAAAAGGCTCAGCATACATTTTAGAAATTGACAAATATATAAAGTAAAGCATTACCCCCTCTGCAACAGCCAGAGGGGGATTTTTCACATATCATCGTTAATAACGTGTGTGCTAAGCTTTTGCGCATCTTCAAAAGTGGTTTTCTTCGTCCTGTGCCTTGTTTCAATATAGCCTTTAATCTCGCTCGGCGACAACAGCGCACAAATATCACTGTGCGCCATTCCGTCAAGATAAATCAGCTTGGTCTTAAAGTTCATAGGCCCTCCAAAAGTGTTTTTGTTTTATTCTTGACGCAAGCGCAAATTTTATGCTTTGTTGACTAATTGCAATTTGCTTGCTATAATCTTGTTATAATAAAACTTTTGGAGACGATTATGGATAACCTTTCAAATATAGGCGTAATTAAAGATATTTTGTCGGCTCATGGCTTCACCTTTTCAAAAAAACTTGGCCAGAACTTTTTGATAAACCCGTCGGTTTGCCCCAGAATTGCCGAAATGGGCAATGCAAAAAAAGGCTTCGGCGTAATCGAAATCGGCCCGGGCATCGGTGTTTTAACTAACGAGCTTTGCAAGCATGCCGACAAAGTCGTCGCTATCGAGATCGACGACCGCCTTATCCCGATTTTAGAGAAAACCCTTGCCGAGCACAAGAACGTCAAAGTCATTAACGATGACGTTATGAATGTCGACCTTAAAAAGCTTATCGAGGAGGAGTTCGAGGGTTTAGAGGTTGCAGTCTGCGCAAACCTGCCTTATTACATCACCTCGCCCATTATAATGATGCTTTTAGAATCCCGTCTGCCCATTAAAACCATCACAACCATGGTTCAAAAAGAGGCTGGTCAGCGCCTGTGTGCTCCTGTCGGCACTCGAGATATGGGAGCTGTAACCGTGGCAGTCAACTATTTTTCAAAGGCAAAAATCCTCTTTAACGTGTCAAGAGGCAGCTTTATGCCTGCCCCTAACGTCGATAGCTGCGTTATCCAGTTCGAGATTAATGACGCACCGCCCATGGTAAGCGACGAGAAGTATTTCTTTAAAGTTGTCAGAGGGATGTTCTCTCAGCGCCGCAAAACAATTTTAAACTGCGTCAGCGGCTCCTTGGGCATTGCTAAAGATATTGTTTTAAAGGCGATAGAACAAACAGGTCTTAAACCTGCCGCCCGCCCCGAAGAACTTTCGATGGACGAGCTGATTTCCTTCAGCGAGAATTTAAAGGCGTTGGAGGGACAATGATGAAAATTCTCTATGGTACAACTAATCCCGCAAAGCTTCATGGAATGAGAAAGCTTCTTGAATGCTTAGACGTTGATATTATCGGCTTGTGCGACTTAGAAAGTGAAATTCCTGTCATTTCCGAAAGCGGCACAACACCTCTGGAAAATGCAACTATAAAAGCAAAGGCTTATTACAAAGCTTTTCATATGCCCGTGTTTTCTTGCGACAGCGGACTCTATTTTGAAAACCTGGATAGTTTCTCACCGGGTGTTCATGTCAGAAATGTCAACGGTAAACATCTTAGCGATGATGAGATGATCGAATATTACGGCGGTTTAGCAAATAAATACGGCGACATTATTGCCCAATACCGTAATGCGATATGCTTGGTTTTAGATGACGAACACATCTTAACCGAAATGGCTGACGATATGCATGGTGGTAAGTTTATAATAACCTCGGTTCCTCATGCAAAAAGAGTAGAGGGCTTTCCGCTTGACTGCATATCCAAAAACTTAGACGGAACTTATTATTACGATAATATGAGCTATGATGAAGATAATAGTCTTTCGGGATTTAAACGCTTTTTTATGGATATATTGGGAGCTAATGTTTAGATTTACTAACTATAAACAATAATAACCGCCGGCTTAGCCGACGGTTATTATTGTTTATTTATTTACTTACTTAGGTTCAACAGTAACGGTGATCTTAACGCTTTCCTTGCCAACGGGTAAATCCTGCTCGTGTGTCATATAAAGCAAGGGTGTGCCGTCCTTCAAGAAGTGTACACGTCTGATACCGGGCTTAATGCCGGTGCGTTCGCTTGTGTTGTTGCCGTGGTAGGTGATGTAGGTGTCGCCATATTCATCGGTGAAGAATGCATTGTGTCCGGGGCCGTATTCGCCTGCAACATAGTTCGAGGCAAGAACAGGCGAGGGAGAAGTTACCCAGTTAGATACGTCACAAAGGTCATCGCCAACGTTTGCGGTAAGCATACCAACCGCATACATCTGTCCTCTTGCGTCACCGCCCGAATATGCCAGATATACCTTGTCATCGGTTACAATAGCATAAGGGCCCTCGTTGTTGTCGGTGCCGGTGTTATGCTCCCAACCGTAATAGGGTCTTGTTAAAAGCTGAGGATATGTAAGAAGCTTTCTCGGGTTATTGGGGTCCATTTCAGCAATCATAAGCATCGAACCGCTGTCTGTTCCTGCCCATGTTCTGAACGACCATACAGCATAGCTCTTGCCGCCTGCTTCAAAATAGGTCATGTCAAGTGTAATGCCGTTCTTGTTGTCACCCAAGGGGTTAACACCAAGATTTCTCTCGTCGGGCATTACAACTCTTACAGGTGCACCCCAGTCATCCTTGTTCAAAAGATCGCCGCCGTCCTTAAGTGTCATAATGTAGCACTGAGGGTCAAATCCATCTCCGATTGTTAACGCACAGAAAATGCGAAGCTTATTTCCAACTATGTGGAACTCCGGCGCCCAGAACGTTTTCTTGAAAATAGTATCAGAAGCTTCAAGAATTGTTTCGCGTCTTACACCGGGTTCAAACAAAGCTTCGGGCGTATCAGCTTCTCTAATTTCAAACGAGGTATTGCCGTTAGCGTCGTTGGTTGCAATAAAGTAATATTTGTCGTTATAGTAAAGAAGAACAGGGTCAGCCCAGGGGTGGTTTTCAACAGGGAAGGGGAAGCGTCTTACAACCATTTCGCCCTTAACGGTATATTTACCTGCCTTGGTAAAATCAATGTCATCCATGTCCCAGATAACGTGCTTTTCGTGTGTCGAACCGTCGGTATACTTAACAGTAACTGTAACGTTTTCAAGCTCTTCCTTGCTGCTTACGGTTACGTTTTCGGGCAGCTCAACTGAATCAAATTCAACAGTAACGTTGTTCTCGATAAGCTTGTTTGCAATTTCCTCGGAAATAGCGATTGAAACTGCATTTTCAGAAACGTCCAATCCCTCGGGAGTGATTACGATTGACGTTGCGTCGCACTTCATTTTTTCGCCTAAAGTAAGTCTCGAATCGCTTATGCCAAGGTCTGTGAAGGTGATAAAGTCCTTTGTCGACCAACGAACGAAATTACCGGTGTCTCTTTCGGGATAGTTGCCGTCTGCAAGCTTGGTTCTTTTTGTTTCACTTGCGGTGATTATATATTCATCACCAAGGCGATATATCTCGATGTCGTGAAGACCCTTAGATACAATACCGTTTTCCTCGTTGAAGTCACATGTTGCATAAAGCTTGCCGTTGCCAAGATAAAGCGTTTCAAAGTTCTTGCCCGAATCCTTGGTAACTGCAAAATGCACACTCTGCGACATGAAGGCAGAGTATTCACTGTTAGGATTTCTGGTATATGCAACAATCCAGCAGTCCGATGAAGTAAGCTCCTCCATTTTGCTTTTTGTGCACGCTGTGGCACCGAAAAGCATAGTTGTACATAAAATCATAGCCATAATTCTTTTCATTTAGTGCTCCTTTCAAAAAGTGATTCAAATTACATTTGAACACTACTATTTTATATCAAAATAAGTAAAAACACAATAGAAAATGATTGATATATTCTAATGGATTATTGATTAAATTTCCATTGACTATATAAACTAAAAACAGGCAGAGCGTTTAATACTCCACCTGTTTTGTGTTAATAACGTTTATTTTATTACTTCACTCGTTCTGTAAAGCTCAACCGAGGTATTAATAGGCACCATTACAATAATTTCACCTTCGCTTGTGTCGAACTTAAGAAGGCTGTTTTCTTTTCCTCTTAACGTTTCAGACAAAACACCGTTGCGATAAATTGCAACTTTGCAGTCCCACGGGTTTCTTATCTTACACTCTCCGCCAAGCTGAGACTGAATTTCAACATATTCGATCACGCCGTCTGTCATCGAGGAGGAGACTAAGAATCCGCCCTTTGCAAGCAACTTATACTTAGCATCCCAGCTTTTCGGCCACGCAGGGAAGACTCTTATAACGGGGTCGTCAGTAGGGGTGGGGCAAAGGCTCTGGTTAAGCGCCTGCTGAATAGCAGAAGCGAACGTGCCGTACCCTTCAGCCGAGTAATAGTCGCCCTGGTCGTGCAAAAGGTTTGGGTTGTTCTGGAACATCTTATACTGCGAATAGAACATTACTTCCAGCTCATCAGCCATGCCAAGCTTTGCAGCGTCTTCCAAAAATCTGCTCGATCCGTTCAGGTCGGGCAAACCGTTTATATACTGGTTCAAATAACCGGGCGAATCATAGAACGTGTTAACGGCAATTTCCCAGTCTCCGTCATCAAGCTTTTGGTCACGGGTCTCCATATTCAAAACGTCAAACTTTTCAAGCATCTTAAACTGAGGACTTTCGGTGCCCTCAAGCGCTCTGACCAAAGCAGCAGGCTCAAGCCCTTGCGCCCACGTTGGCTTGCCCGAGCTGTTTGTAACAGTAAAGCCGATGGCTCCTTCGTCACTGCTCATAGGGTAGGGTGCAAGATTGTCATAACACTCCTGCCAGAGCTTGCGCAGGTCTTCGTCTACGCCCAAAATCTCGGCACATTCAATAGCGACAGGGAAAACACCTCTTGCAAGCGAGAGGTCGTCAATTACGTCACGTCCTGCCCAGATGTGCTCGTGAAGATTCGTGCGGTTAAAGTGATAATATCCGTCATCCTCTTTAACAAAGCCGTAATAGTTGCGGTAAAGCTCTGCCGCACCCTTAATGAATTTATAAGCGTGTTCTTCAAGCCATTCAACGTCATTTGTATATTGATATCTCTGCCAGAAATATTCAGCAGTCTCCTGCGTTGCTACCATTGTGTGGGTGACATAGCTTACCGACCCGCCCGAGAACTTATAGTTCCAAGGCACCAAAAAGCTGTTTCTTATATCTCCAAGCGAGGTTATGGTGTCAGAAAGCACGCCGTCACCTTTAAGAAAACGTCTTACGCTTTTTGCAACGTCGTCGGGCAAAGTCTCGGCACCCAATATGCCCGAGGTTTCACCGATAAAAATTGCGTCCTCAGTCTCAATGCCCCAAAGCTGCTGTGCCGCAACCTGATATTGTTCAAAGCAAGACTCTCTCATTTCAAACAAGGGGTCCAAAAGCTCGCCGTGGTTGGCAGCCTCAAACGGCTGATATAAAGAATCCTGATTCCAGTTCCAATACCAACAGCCCCAGTCACGTCTGTCACCCTCGGCGATCCATATTCCGCCGTTATATTTCGATGGGTAAGACCCACGATTAGAAATTGCCGCCAAGTACATATAGTAATTTCTGCGCTGTTCAAATTCTTTCTGTTCGGGCAGATATACATAAGACTTGCTCCAGAAGTCTGCCCACCATTCGCGGCTTGCGCTGAATACTTCTTCAAATTCGGGTGATGTTTTCGCATTGCTTATCGCATTCGCCTTAACGTCTACGCTTTTGTCCATCGAGGAATCGCCGCCGATAACAATTGTAGACGAACCGGACTGTGCAGGTATACGAATTGTTCCTTTCGAACCGGATTTCGATGCTTCAAACTCTGCCCCCACAACGCCCATTGCAACTGCTGTGCGGCAATAGTGGTCGTTAACGGCAATACCTGTTGAACATTCTTCCTCGAATAGCTGTTCAAGGGTAACCAAAGTGTCATTTTCCTCAAGTGTCATCCACGATGTCGCACTGAAAAGCCCTCTCGTAACAGTTGCATTTCTAAGCATGTTAAGGGTAATGATAATATCCTTGGGTTCTTCTCTTAAGTCGGTAATGTTAATAAGCACCGTATCAGAATTCATGTTGGGTATTACAGTCACCGAAACGTCGCTGCTGTTTATGTAGAGCGCACCGTCATATAACGAAAGCCTTTGCGAAGTGTTTTCATCAAACACATTGCCGCCGAAGTTTATTTCCAATCTGCCTAAACCGCCTCCGTCATAAGTAGACTGTGCCGAAGCATCATTATACATAAACGTATCGGTATGGTTAAGCTGCATTGAAAGCGTTTTGGTGTCCTTTTGCCATATAGGGCCGCCGAATCTACCGTTTGCGACAGGCATGCCGAACGGACCGAAATCAATTATTCCTTCGTGCAAAAGGTCCGAGCGTGCGATAAGCTCGCTGTAATTCGGGTTGAAAATAGGGTTAATAGAAATAGTGGGTTCCATGTCCAAGCTCCTGTCGTCAGAAAGAACAGCGAATATAACTGCAGTTGTAACAAGCACAAGTGCCGCAACCAACGCAATAATCTTCTTTGCCATGTGTTTGCCGCCTTTCAAATGAAATCTATAATTAGATTTTATCGGTTATGCTAGTTATAGTCAATGACAAATGCTAAGAAAGATTTGTCTTAATTTGCTTAAACCCGACTCAGAGCGCATTTCAGGCTTAAATTGTCTAAAGTGCTTAAAAAAGCAAAAGATAATCTGTAAAAATGTATATTAAAAAAAGATGAAAAAATTTTTGTTTTGTGATAAAATATAATAGTAATCATAATGCGGTGAAAGAAGGATAAACAATGAGAAAAACAAAAGTTATTTGCACAATAGGCCCCGCTTGCGAGACCGAAGAGATTATTACCAAAATGTGTTTAGAGGGTATGAACGTTGCCCGCCTTAACTTCTCACACGGAACACACGACGACCATCAGTCTAAAATTGACACGATTAAAAGAGTGAGAGAAAATCTCGATTTACCCGTTGCAATAATGCTTGATACAAAAGGTCCCGAATACAGAATAAAAACCTTCGAGAATAAGAAGATCAACCTTAAAGACGGTGACGAATTCACATTTACAACAGAAGATGTTATCGGAAACGAAACCCGCGTAGGCGTAAGCTACGAGCATCTGACCGAGGACTTGAAGGTAGGCGACACGGTAACCGTAAACAACGGTCTTGTCGTATTCGAGGTTGTTGATATAAATGGTGCAGACGCTAAATGTAAAGTAGTCGTTGGCGGCGAGCTTTCGGACAGAAAGAGCATGCACTTCCCGAACAAGGTGATGAAGCACGCCTTTTTAAGCGAACAGGACAAGGCAGACCTTTTGTTTGGCATTAAAAATGATGTCGATTTTGTTGCTGCGTCTTTCGTATCTAAGAAGAGCGACGTTGAAGATTTAAGACACTTTTTAGATGAAAACGGTGGCAAGGATATTGACATCATCGCTAAAATTGAAAACCGTTCAGGTGTAGACAATGTCGAGGAAATCTGTGAAATCGCAGACGGCATCATGATTGCACGCGGTGACTTGGGCGTTGAAATTCCTTTTGTAGAGGTTCCTGCAATTCAGAAGTATTTAATCAACAAGTGCCGTCTTTTGGGCATTCGTGTAATCACCGCTACCGAAATGCTTGAATCTATGATTCACAATCCCAGACCCACCCGTGCCGAGCTTTCCGACGTTGCAAACGCCGTTTACGACGGTACTTCTGCAATCATGCTTTCGGGCGAAACCGCTTCAGGTAAATATCCTGTCGAGGCGCTTAAAAACATGGTCGAAATCGCTCAGTTTACTGAACAGAAGATTGATTATACCAACCGCTTCACCTCTACCGATTTCAAGATTAAAAACAACATCGACGCTATTTCACATTCAACCTGTTCAATGGCAATCGACCTTGATGCAAAGGCAATCGTTGTTAACTCAATAAGCGGTAAGACCGCGCGAATGGTCAGCCGTTTCCGTTGCCCTGTTGATATAATGGGTGCTACCACCGACACGAAGGTCTGGCGCAAGCTTAACTTAAGCTGGGGCGTTACCCCCGTTTTATGTGAAGAATTCAGCTCGGTCGAGGTTATGTTCTACACAGCTCTTAACAAAGTAAAATCCATGTTCGGCCTTAAAAAGGACGATAACGTTGTTTTGACCGGTGGACAGATAAACGGCAAGGCAGGCAACACAAACATTATTAAAATTGAAACCATTAAGTAACATAAAAAGGGGCTTATCAGACAGATAAGCTCCTTAATTTGTTGATTTATTGCAAGAAATATGCTAAAATAATTCTGTTCTATTTTAATTTAGTGAATTAATGGACAGATTAATGTATAGCAAAAAATTTTTTGTTTCTGTTTAATGCAGATATTCAATATATTTTTAACGGAGGTATATTATGACTCAAAGAAACTTTATTGACTTTTTGGTGACAGTAGGTGTACTTAAATATACGACCCGCCATTGCTGGAACCCTGACGGAGAAAAAGAAACCGTTGCCGACCATTCGTGGAGACTTGCATTGATGCCGATGCTTTTGGAAAAGGATTTTCCAGACGTTGATATAAATAAGGTTATAAGAATGTGCATTATTCACGACTTTGGCGAAGCAATAACAGGGGATATCCCTGCATATTTAAAGACTGACGACCACGAAGCCGTTGAACGAGAAGCTATTAAAAACTTGCTTACCAATTTACCCAGCGATTTGGAAGCTGAATTCACAGCCCTCTTTGCCGAGATGGACGCTTTAGAAACAAAAGAAGCCAAGCTTTACAAAGCGCTTGACAACATGGAGGCACTTATTGCACACAATGAAGCTGACATCTCGACATGGATGCCCCATGAGTATAACGATGCTTTGACTTATGGTGCCGATAAGGTTGAATGGCACGACTGGCTTAAAAAGCTCCGTGAAGAAATAGTTTCGGACTCTATAAAAAAGATTAATGAAGCTAAAGATTAATCCTGATTACTTGACATTTTTTACTTACAGTACTAAAATAGATATATTGTGCTTTACTTCATTAAAATTGGAGGAATATATATGAGTAAATATTTATTTGATGAAATTTATAAGAGTGTTAAGGGTCTTATGCCTATCGACGAGCTTGTTGACGGCGCTACCGTAACTGTCGAGGGTTGGATAAGAACTAACAGATCTAACAATAAAATCGGTTTCATCTCCATGAACGACGGTTCCTGCTTCAGCTGTGTGCAGATCGTTTATGAAGAGGATAAGCTTTCTAACTTTGCTGAGATTTCTAAGCTTTTAACAGGCTGTGCCGTTAAGGTTACGGGCAAGCTTATTATAACACCCGAGGCTAAGCAGCCTTTTGAAATCAACGCTACCGAGGCTGAACTTTTGGGCGCATGTGACTCTGCATACCCCTTGCAGAAAAAGCGCCACTCGCTTGAATTCCTGCGTGAGATCCCTCACTTAAGACCGAGAACAAACACCTTCATGGCTGTTTTCAAAATCCGTTCAATCATTTCTCAGTCCCTGCACGAATTCTTCCGTCAGGAAGGCTTTACCTACATTCACACACCGTTAATCACCGGTAACGATGCCGAGGGTGCAGGTGAAACATTCACCGTTACAACCCGCGAAGATACTAACTATGCTGAAGACTTCTTCGGCAAGCACGCTTGCCTGACTGTTTCGGGTCAGCTTCACGTTGAGCCTTTTGCTTTGGCAATGGGCAAGGTTTATACCTTTGGCCCCACCTTCCGTGCTGAAAACTCGAACACTCCTTACCATGCATCCGAATTCTGGATGATCGAGCCCGAAATGGCATTCTGTGACCTTAAGGGCGACATGGCTGTAATGGAAGCTATGCTTAAGTACGTTATCAAGGACGTTATGACTAACTGCCCCGACGAGCTTAAGTTCCTTAACGACTTTGTAGACAAGGATCACACCCTTATTGAAAAGCTTGATAAGGTTGTAAACTCTGACTTTAAGGTTATTACCTATACCGAGGCTGTTGACTACCTTAAGAACTCGGGCGAGAAGTTTGAATTCCCCGTAGAGTGGGGCATGGACTTTGCTAAGGAACACGAGATCTACATTTGCGAGAAGGTTGCAAAGGGCCCTGTATTCTTAATCGACTTCCCGAAGGATATCAAGGCATTCTATATGAAGATAAACCCCGACGGAAAGACAGTTGCAGCTTGCGACTTACTCGTTCCCGGTGTTGGCGAGCTTATTGGCGGCTCTCAGCGTGAAGAAAACTATGACGTTTTGGTTAAGAAGATGGCCGACATGGGCATGGAGACTGAATCGCTTGAATGGTACTTAGACCTTAGAAAGTTCGGCGGTGTTGTTCACTCCGGCTTTGGGTTGGGACTTGAAAGACTTTTGATGTATGTAAC
>JAZSPX010000111.1:0-1735 GCA_045537675.1 Candidatus Faeciplasma sp.
GCGACAAGCGTGCGCACAACATTCACAAGGTGCTTTATCAGTGCCCTGTCTGCGGCACCGAGTTCGAGACAGATTCGAAGGACACAAAAATCTGGTGCAACCACTGCCACGCCGAATGGGAGATGAACGAATATGGCCAGCTTTTAAGGCAGGACGGCGAGGACGTTTTCACCCACGTGCCCGACTGGTATAACTGGCAGCGCGAAAATGTTCGCAGAGAAGTACGCGAGGGCAGATATCGCTTTGAAGACACCGCCCGCTTGGAACGCCTTGTCAACTGCGTTAAGGGCTTTAAATCTTTGGGCGAGGTTACCCTTACCCACGACGAAAACGGCTTTACCATGAAGGGCAAGCTTGCCGACGGAAGCGAATTTAACTTTAACCGCACAGTTCCCTCAATGCGCTCGTTGCATATTGAATATAACTTTAAAAAGAGGGGCGACGCTATCGACCTTGCAACGCTTGAAGATACCTTCTTCGTATTCCCTCTTAACGCAAAGAACGTTTTGACAAAGCTGCACTTTGCAACCGAAGAACTGCACATTTTGCAGGAGGAACAGAAAAAGCTTGAAAAAGCAAAGAGATAAAAACGGCGGCCGCAAGGCCGCTTTTTTAATTTGTGTTAAATGTGTTGCAAATTGAATCTTGTTGTGTTATTATACTTTATATATCATCTGGAAAGGAGTGCCCGAAATGCTGAACGCTATAACCCTCGGCGGTTTAATGGAGTTCTTTCTGAAATGCGGCTTAATTTTTGCCGGGCTTTACGTTATCATCATTCTAACGCCCAAGATTTCAGCTTATATCGACAAGGTAAGGGCACAGAACAAATCTCCTTACGAAAGCGCACCCGATCCCGCAAGGGTGGACGATGATGCTTGCGAAACCGAAAATTTAAATACTAAAAGTAATAGCGAAGAATAAATATACAATTTGGAGAGATAAATTATGGCTAAGAACGACAAATTAGTTTCATCCATCACCTCGATGGACACAGATTTTGCTCAGTGGTATACTGACATCTGCAAAAAGGCAGAGCTTATTGAATATACCAGCGTTAAGGGCTGCATGGTTATCCGCCCCTATGGCTATGCTATCTGGGAAAACATTCAGCGCATTTTAGACACCATGTTTAAAGAAACAGGCCACGAAAACGTATGCCTGCCCATGTTCATTCCCGAAAGCTTGCTCAACAAGGAAAAAGAACACGTTGAGGGCTTTGCGCCCGAGGTTGCCTGGGTAACCTATGGCGGCAAGGAAAGACTTGAGGAGCGTTTGTGCGTGCGCCCCACCTCTGAAACCCTTTTCTGCGAGCATTATGCAAACATCATTCACTCTTACCGCGACCTGCCCAAGCTTTATAACCAGTGGGTATCGGTTGTAAGATGGGAAAGAACAACAAGACCTTTCCTTCGCTCCCGCGAGTTCCTGTGGCAGGAGGGACACACAATTCACGCAACAGCTGAAGAAGCAATTATTGAAACCGAAAAGATGCTTAATATCTATGCTGACTTCTGCGAAAACGCACTTGCAATGCCTGTAATTAAGGGCAAGAAGACTGAGAGCGACAAGTTTGCAGGCGCAGTTTCTACCTATGCCATTCACGCTCTTATGCACGACGGCAAGGCTTTGCAGGCAGGCACCTCTCACTATTTCGGTGACGGCTTTGCAAAAGCATTCCATATTACTTATACCGACAAGAACAACACCATTCACGTTCCTCATCAGACCTCTT
>JAZSPX010000178.1:0-4050 GCA_045537675.1 Candidatus Faeciplasma sp.
ACGACATGGCTACGATCCGACTTATCTTCCGCGGCCGCTGATAACGGGGCAGATCAAGGCAGAAATCATTGACTTCCGCTTCGGTCAGCGTCATATCGGGTTTGACTTCGATGATCGCGGCGGCGATTTCCCCCAGCCGCGGTTCAGGCAGACCGATCACCGCCACGTCTTTGATCGCATTATGACGGCGCAGAAAGTCTTCGATCTGCACCGGATAGAGGTTCTCGCCTCCGGTAATGATTACATCTTTTTTGCGATCAACAAGATAGATGAATCCATCGGCATCTTCCTTTGCCATGTCGCCGGTGTAAAGCCAGCCGTCATCGCTAAGGGTTTCGCGGGTTGCCTTCTCGTCCTTATAATAACAGGTCATAACGCCGGGGCCCTTAACAGCAAGCTCGCCAACCTCTCCCTGAGGAAGCTCGTTTCTCAACTCATCAACGATCTTGACTTCCCAGCCATAGCCTGCAACGCCGATCGCACCAACCTTGTGAATGTTCTCAACACCCAAATGCACACAGCCGGGGCCGATAGATTCGCTCAAACCATAGTTAGTGTCATACTGATGCTCGGGGAAGATTTCCTTCCAGTGTCTTATCAACGAGGGAGGAACGGGCTGTGCGCCGATGTGCATAAGTCTCCACTGGTCAAGCTTATATTCTTCGGGCTTAACACCTCTTAAAAGAACTGTCTTGCCGCCCACAAGGAATGAGCCGAACCAGTGCATCTTGGCACCCGTGTGGTAAAGGGGAGGAATGCAAAGGAAAACGTCGTCCTTTGTCTGTCCGTGGTGCTTCTGCTCGACTTGGCACGAGTGCGAAAGCGAGCGATGCTTATGTATAATAGCCTTCGGGAAGCCTGTTGTGCCCGACGAGAAGTAAATTGCAGCATAGTCGTGGTCTGTCAGATCCTGCGCAGGTGAGGTCGAGGAGTAGAAGTCCAAAAGCTTGTTATAGCTTTCGGCAAACGTGGGGCAATCCTCGCCCACATAATAACAGCTCTTAACCTTGGGCACATAGTCAATAATTTCTTCAACACGGCCGATAAATTCGGGGCCGAACACCAATGCGTCAACGTCGGCAAGCTCTAAGCAATATTTGATCTCATCTGCTGCATATCTGAAGTTAAGGGGCACAGCCAAAGCACCCGTCTTTAAAATGCCAAAGTAAATAGGCAGCCATTCAAGGCAGTTCATCAGCAAAATCGCAACCTTGTCGCCCTTTTTAATCCCGTGGGCATAAAGCATGTTTGCAAATCTGTTCGAACGCTTGTTGAATTCCTTCCATGTAATTTCGTCACGGAATTTTGTGGCCTTCGAGGTTTCAATAAGGCTGTATTCCCTCCATGTCATTCTCTTGTTTTCAGGCAACTGAGGGTTAATCTCCACCAACGCAACGTCGTTAGGGTAAACTCTCGCATTCTTTTCGAGAATTTCTGTAATAGGCAAAAATCTCAATCCTTTCATAAAAAAATCCCTGCAAAGCTTTCGCCCACAGGGATATTATTCCTTGGGTTATAGCAGGCTGTAACGCTTTAAATGCCAAAAGCGACAACTATACAACCTATTATAATTCCCAATTAAGGTTTTGTCAACCAAATTCGAGCTTTTAATTCAAAACCTTTTCACCTATTATATTTAACAAAGAAAACGGCTCGCCTGCGTCGTCTCCAAGCTCCCAGATCATAATTCCGCCATAGCATTTTGCAAGCTCACATTTGGCCAAAATCATATCTTTTCCGTTATAGCTGAACTCGCCGTAATAGTCGCGGTTATAAGCACTTTCGTCAGCCTTGATTATGCTTTTATAAGACATATAACCAAAGTCCTTGTTCCTGCCATAAAAGGGTACACCCACAACAAGTTTTTGCCTTTCAACACCTCTGCCCTCAAAATAATCAAGCTGTGCTTGGGCATATTCCATGCTTGCGTGGTTCTTTTCTTGGGTGTTGTCATAAACCATCAGGTTCACAAGGTCAAACATCTTTAAGGCTTCGTCGCTTATGTAATTGGCATACCACGTTGCCGTGGCTGTTGTAAGCATCAAGTCCTCGTCGTCGCACATCCTTCTTAACGAGGTTATCCACGCGTCATAATTCCTCCAGAAGTCCTTGTCAACGTCACCCTCAACGTCAATGTCAATTCCGTCAAGGTCAAATCTCTTAACAAAGCTCAAAAGATTTGCGTTAAGCTTATCAATTCCTGCACTTGTTGCGGTCAGGGCAGGGTAGTTGACCGAGCCGCCCCAGCCCCCTAACGAGGCAAGAACCTTAACCCCATTTTTGTGCGCCGTGTCAACAATGTCTTTTAACGTCGCATCGTTTCCGATGTCGTTGTTAAAAACACCGTTTTTGTCGGGGTTGACAAACGCAATGTTAACGTGCGTCAGGCTCGACCAGTCCATAGTCTTATAGCAACCGTAATTCCATGTTGTCAAATATCCGATTACGTTCATGTCGTTTTTCTCCTTTTCGGGCGAGGGTGTTGTTGCAGGCGTGGCAGCGGTTGTCGCCTCGGTCTGTGTTGTGGTAACCGTTGTAGTAGCTGTCGTAGTCGTAGTAGCTTCGGTCGTGGTGGTAGCTTGGGTAGTGGTTTCTAAAGTCGTTGTTTCGGTTGGCTTGGTTGTTATATCTGTCAAAGACGTTTCTTCTTCGGTCACGTCTTCCAAAGTTGTCTGTGTTGTCGTTTCTTCGCTGACAGCCTCCGTCGTTTCACTAAAATAGGTCTCGTCAGCAGTCGTCGTTATATAAGAACTCTCGCTTTTGTCAACTTCGTTAAAAGCTTCTCTTTCTGTTGATGAACACGAAACAAGCGTCAATGCCAAAATTGCAACAGCAATTATCCTCATAAACCTTAATTGTACAAAGTTTTTCACCTTTTCACTCCTTTCATGCCACCATTATACAGCATTTTAACCACATAAAACAACATTTTTCGCAAATTACAAAAATCTTCTATCTCAAAGGTTTAATATGTGGAAAAACCGCCTTATCTTACTTGACAAAACCTTATAATTCATATATAATTCATTTGATTGGCGTTGACGGGAATGACTGTTGATCCTCACTTTAAAGAGATCAGACGTTTGGTGCGAGTCTGAAGGTGAAAAGCAGGTGCTACCCCCGAGCTTCACGGCAAACCGTGACGAATTGGCTGCGTTAAAGCTTTTAATCGAGGTCTGCTTTTTAAAAGCAGGCGAATTTGGGTGGTACCACGAGTAGCTTCGTCCCATATCTTTGGGGGCGAGGTTTATTTTTTGCCCATTGCCGCGGCTCGCACCGAATTCCACAGCGGCTCCGCCGCGCGAAATCCGACGCTCGCCGCTTACCCCACAGTAAAAAATAATCAAAAATAAAGGAGACAAAAACTTATGAAATGGACAGGACTTAACGAGCTCAGAGAAAGCTATTTAAAGTTCTTCGAATCCAAGGGCTGCTTGCGTCACAAAAGCTACCCCTTGATCCCCGAGAATGACAAGAGCGTGCTCTTCACCATCGCAGGCATGGCACCCCTTAAGCCTTATTTCACCGGCCAGGAGGTTCCGCCCCGTGCAAGAATGACCACCTGCCAGAAGTGTGTAAGAACCAACGACATCGAAAACGTTGGTAAGACCGCACGCCACGGCACCTTCTTTGAAATGCTGGGCAACTTCTCGTTCGGCGACTATTTCAAGAAAGAAGCCATCGAATGGGCTTGGGAATACATCACCAAGGTTTTGGAGATCCCCGAAGAAAAGCTCTTCGTAACCGTATATCAGGACGACGACGAAGCAGAGAAGATCTGGCACGAGCATATCGGCCTTCCCATGGAAAAGATCGTAAGAATGGGCAAGGAAGATAACTTCTGGGAAGCAGGTATAGACGGCCCCTGCGGCCCCTGCTCTGAAATCCATTTTGACCGCGGCCCCGAATATGGTTGCGGCAAGCCCGATTGTAAAATCGGCTGTGACTGCGACAGATATATGGAATTCTGGAACCTCGTTTTCACACAGTTTGACAACGACGGTCATAACAACTACACGCGCCTTGCAAAGCCCAACATCAAGTCGGAGG
>JAZSPX010000074.1:0-3244 GCA_045537675.1 Candidatus Faeciplasma sp.
ATAAAGACTTCGACGTTTTGCCCCAAGGTGACAGCTTTGTTGCCAAGGTAACGGTCAAGAATACTTCCGACCGTGACGGCGACGAAGTAGTTCAAATTTACTACACCGTTACCGATTCCAAGGTTATCCGTCCCATCAAAAAGCTTTGCGGCTTTGCCCGTGTGAACCTTAAAGCAGGCGAGGAAAAGGTCATTGAAATTGCCATTTCCCGCCGCATGCTCGAAATCTTCAACGTCCGCAACCGTCAAAACATTTTGGAAAGCGGCGAATATAAATTCATGGCGGCATCTTCCTCTGCCGACATTAAGCTTGAAAAAACACTTGCTGTTAACGGCGAGGGCTTGGGCACAAGACCCGCCGAGTTCGACGCCGAAACTTATGATTATTCCAATCAAATGAGAATTTTATATTCCAAGAACTTCGGTCACTACATCAAGGGCACAGGCTGGACACCTGTTTCAAAATACGGCGGTGTTGACTTTGAAGGCAAGAAGACCTTAACCGTCTATGCCGCATCAATCAACGGCAGAGCAAGAGTCACAATCGACTTCGGTGTCAGCAAGGCCGACATCAATGTCGAAGCTTCCAACAGCTTCGATGATTTTGCACCCTACACCGTCGAAATCCCCGAAGGCGCAACCGATTCCTTCACTCTCTATGGCTCGGAAAGCGCCACCATCTTAAAATTTGCTATCAGCTAAAATGCTAAAATTCTTTTTTGTCAAAACCGGACCGCTGGGGTTAAAACCTCGGCGGTTTGGTTTTTAAGTGTCCAAAAAAATGCCTTGACAAATCTCCATTTATAAATATCATTAAAAAACACACCTTGCCTTTAATTTAAAAGCCGAGGTGTTTTATAAATGGCGGAAATTTAATGAAAGGGGAATTAAATGACACAAAAACAAATTGCCACCGCCGAGTGGCTTAACAGCGCATATCTTTCCTCACAAAAAATCGAGGCATTAAAAGAGGAAAAACGCAGGCTTGCCGACTATTTCAACAGCCTCAAATATTCATATTCGCCCAGCCCTCTCGGCTTAAATGAAAGGCAAAGCCGCCTTGACAAGATCAGCGAACAGATAGACAAAGAGGCGCAGGAGCTTGATTTAAAATGGCTTAAGGTAAAAAACGTTATCGAAAGTGTGCCGCAAAAGCATTATGCTCTTTTAAGCTACCGCTATTTAAGCATGCTAAGCTGGCAGACGATTGAGGACATGCTTTTCATTTCAACCAGCACCCGAAAAAGACAGCACCTTTCAGCGTTAGATGCAGTAAGTCTTAAGTTGAGCTTGTCTGACCCCTTATAGCCATATTAGACTTAAATCAGAGTTCATGTTTATAGCCACCCTGAAATCGGCACTTACCTTTTCTTCGGGGTGGCAATTCCTTTCGGCTTTTAATTGAGGCGGACAATTATTTGCAAATATATTTCAAAGGATGATAAAAGTGATATCTGACTTTTTAGCCCTAAGCTCTTGGTGCGGTGTTTAAGTTGGAGGCTTTAGTAACCTATGTTGTGCCGATCTTCAGCATCTTAGGTGCGGCTTCGGCAATTATTCTGGGTTGGGTTGCTTTCCGACGAACCTCTAAAACAGATTTTGAAAGCGAGGGCAAAAACAACGGCGTAATTTTAACCGAGCTTGGCTATGTCAAATCGGGCATTGATGACATCAAGCGCAAACAGGAACGTCAGGACGAGGCAAGGCTTGGCGACGTTTCACGCATCTGCGCTGTCGAGGCGGCAACGGAACAGGCTCACAAGCGCATCGACTCGCTCGAGGAACGTGTAAACAGCATTAACCACCACGAACAGGTTTAAGAAAGGAGCATTAATTATAATGAAAATCAACTGGCAGCAGAAGCTCACTTCACGCAAGTTCTGGGCAGCAGCAGTCGGCTTTATCTCGGCAATAATGACAGTTCTCGGCTATAACAAGCTCACCACCGAGCAGGTAATTGCGGTCGTTTCGGCTGTTGCAACACTTATTGCCTACATAATCGGCGAGGGTATGGTAGATACAGCACGCATTGTCAAAAACCGAGATGATGAAAATGCCGAGCTTTAAAATCTGCCTCGACGCAGGCCACAGCGGAAAATACAATCAAAGCCCCTGCAACAAAGCCTATTACGAAAGCGATATGTCGTGGAAGCTTCATCTTCTTTTAAAAGCAAGGCTCGAGGACTATGGCTTCGAGGTCGTTCAAACCAGATGCTCACAATCAGATGAGCTATCCGTTTTTAAACGAGGGGAAATGGCAAAGGGCTGCGACCTGTTTATCTCGCTTCACTCGAATGCCTACCCAAACGGCAAGGTCAACGAACAAACCGACTATCCCATTGTTTATGCACCCATAAGCGGCAAGGGCGACGAAATCGGCGCAAGGCTTGCAGACTGCATTGCAAAAACCATGGGCACAAAGCAAGCGGGCAAATGCACCGCAAAAAAAGGCACCAACGGCGACTACTACGGTGTTATCCGCGGTGCTTCTTCGGTTGGCACAGTCGGGCTTCTAATCGAGCACAGCTTCCACACCAACACAAAAAGTACAAACTGGCTTTTAGACGACACTAACCTTAATCAGCTTGCTCAGGCAGAGGCCAATGTCATCGCCGAACACTTTGGCTTAAATCTTCAAAAAAAGCTCTACCGTGTTCAGGTCGGCGCATACTCAAAAAAAGAAAATGCTCAAGCCATGCTTTCCTCGCTTCAAAAAGCGGGCTTTAACGGCTTCATAACCCACTAAAAACAAAATCCCGGGCAGTTAATTCTGCTCGGGATTTTTCCTTACATATTCACAATAAAATCGCACCTTGCGGCAATGTCATATTCCTTAAAATAGCTTTCTTCAAGCGGTATCCACTTGCTTTCAAACACTTTTGAATATTCCAAGCCGTCACGCTCAATAATTCTTTTCATCTGCTCGTCGGGCGAAACCGTCAAGAACACACGCAGGTCATAAAAATCCCACAGCGCCTTGTTGCAGCAATACGACCCTTCAACCACGCTCACCGCCTTATTCGGCACAAACACAGGCTCACCAAGGCTCATAGCGTGGCAGTTAAACGGTCTGTAACAAAACTCCTCACCCTTTTTAAGAGGGGTTAAAACCTCGCTCAAAAACCTTTCGTGGTCAATATTCTCGCCCGGGGTGCCAAGCCTTTCTTGTGTGCGCTGTTCAGGCCGTAAAAAGAAGTCGTCCATGTGAATAACATTGCAGCCTAAGGCGGCGTTTAACTCGCTCG
>JAZSPX010000225.1:0-5492 GCA_045537675.1 Candidatus Faeciplasma sp.
TAATACTGGGTGCAAGCTTCAGTGGAAACAGTGAAGCCCTGGGGTACAGGAAGACCGATTTTGGTCATTTCTGCAAGGTTTGCGCCTTTACCGCCCAAAAGCTCACGCATGCTGGCGTCGCCTTCGGTGAAAAGGTAACAATACTTTTTGCTCATAGTTTTATACCTCCAATAAATTTATCCGAAATATAAGTATACGTTTACGTATTACGTATACTTACGCATAAACGGACTTATTAACATTATAACAGAAGAGTTTGGATTTTTCCATTCATAATACATGAAAATTATAGCCAAAACTATAGCAATAAATTGTGCATATTTTGCAAAAATATTCTTTTTACTCCTCTTGAAACAATTTGAGATTTGTAATATAATAAATTGAAATGTGATATAATCGATTGGAAAGGCGGGATTTTTTTGAGAAGTGCTGTTATTCTTGCAGGCGGAAGCGGAAAGCGAATGAAGACCGACAAGCCCAAGGTTTTGCACGAGGTTTTGGGAAAGCCGATGCTTGAATGGGTAATTGATGCCTGCTTGAAAGCCGAGGTTGACCGCATTTGTGTGGTTAAGGGCTTTGCAAGCGAAATGATTGATGAATATATTTTGAAAAGCGGATATAAGGTTGAAACCGTTTTACAGACAGAAAGGCTTGGCACAGGCCACGCTGTTATGATGGCAACCGATTTCATTAATGAGGACAGGGACGGCGACGTTATTGTTTTGAACGGCGACGCACCTTTTATTGATGCAGAGACTGTTTTAGCCTCGTTTGAAAAGCACAAGGCTGAAAGCGCCGGAGCAACGGTTATTACCGCAAGAGTTGATAACCCGTTTGGCTATGGCAGAATTAAGCGCGATGAAAACGGGATTTCGGGCATTGTTGAACAAAAGGACTGCACAGCCGAGGAAATGATAATTGATGAAATAAACTCGGGCTGTTACTGGTTTAAGGCAGATGACCTTTTGAACGCTTTGCCGAGGCTTACGCAGAATAACGCACAGAATGAGTTTTACCTTACCGATACGCTTGGCATAATACTTTCGGACGGCAAAAAGGTTGAGGGTTACGTTGCAAAGACAAGCGACGTTGTTCTGGGCGCAAACGACCGCAAGGGACTTTTGAAGCTTTGTGACATTGCAAAAGAAAAGATAATTGAGCATCACCTTGAAAACGGAGTTGAATTTGTTTCGAGCGACGGAGTTGTTATCTCCCCTGATGCTGTTATCGGCGAAGGCACGAAAATTTTGCCTAACACAATGATAATGGGCAAATGCGTTATCGGCAAGAGCTGTGTTTTAGGACCTAATTCGAGGCTGACGAACGTTACCGTCGGCGACAGTTCGAGCCTTGACAACGTGGTTGCTGTTGACTCGAAGGTTGGAAGTAATGTAAACATCGGGCCGTTTGTTCAGTTAAGACCTAACTCGGTGATCGAGGATCATGCACACATCGGCGACTTTGTGGAGATCAAGAACTCGGTTATCGGCAAGGGAACGAGCGTTTCGCACCTTACATATGTGGGCGACAGCGAGGTTGGCAAGAACGTTAACTTTGGCTGCGGCGTTGTGACGGTTAACTATGACGGCAGCAAAAAAGCAAAATGTATTATTAAGGACAACGCATTTATTGGCTGTAACACTAACCTTGTGGCACCTGTGACTATCGGCGAAGCGGCTTATACTGCTGCGGGAAGCACGGTGACAAAGGACGTGCCCGACTATGCTTTGGCTATTGAGCGCACAGACCTTGAGATCAAAAAAGACTATGCCCTTAAAAAGCTGACAAGACATTTGGAAAAGGGCAAGAGATTTGACAAGTAAAAAACGGCATGCTACCCCCTATCCCCTGCGGATCAGGGGTTAGCGTTGTTATGTGAAAAGCGGAGGATTTATATTATGGGACTTTTCGGAAGTAAAACGAAGAAGGATTTCGGCTCGACGATTGAATGGCTTATTGTGGGACTTTGAAATCCCGGCACGAAATATGCAAACACACGCCACAACTGCGGCTGGCTGACGGTTGACAGAATGGCGGAAAAATATAACGTTAAGGTGACAAAGGTGAAGTTTAAATCTCTTTGTGCAGAGGTGAAGATCGGCGGAAAGAAGTGCCTTGTTATGAAGCCTACGACTTTTATGAATGCAAGCGGCGAAGCTGTTGTTGAGGCGATGAACTTTTATAAGGTGCCGATTGAAAACGTTCTGGTTATAAGCGATGACGTTTCGCTTGACGTGGGCAAGCTTAGAATTAAGCGCAAGGGCACAGACGGCGGACAGAAGGGCCTGAGAAGCATTATTTACTTGACAGGTAAGGATACCTTCCCAAGAATTAAGTGCGGTGTGGGCGCAAAACCTCACCCCGATTATGATATGGCAGACTGGGTGCTTTCTAACTTCACAAAACAGGAGCAGCCAAAGATGCTTGAAGCGTTTGACAACGCAGTTGCGGCGATTGAGCTGATTGTTGCAGGCAGGACAGACGAAGCGATGAACAAGTTCAACTGATTTATTTTTGGAGACTGAGATGAATTTATTTTTTGACGCTGTGCGCACTCAGCCGTTTTTCGGCGAGCTGCAGACAGCTTTAAGAAGCGGGCAGTTACCGGCATCTGTAACGGGGCTTTCGGGCGTGCACAAGGCACACACTGTTATGGCTTTGGGCGAAAGCGCCAAGGTTTTGGTGATTTGCGACAGCGAAGCGAATGCGACAAAGATGGTTTCGGACATTAACGAGATGTCGGGGCGGGATATGGCTTGCTTATACCCTGTAAAGGACTTTGCCTTTGCTAACATCGAGACAGCCTCGCCCGAATATGAGCATGCAAGAATAAGGGCGTTGCACAGAATTGCAACGGGTGCTTCCAACATTCTTATTGCTTCGATAGAGGCGGTCATGCAGTCGACTATCCCTCTTGAAAGCTTAAATGAAATGAGCGTGACTGTGAGACCCGGCGACGTGCTTGACCCGAGAGAGTTTGCAAAAGCGCTTGTAGCGCTGGGTTATTCGCGTGCGGCACAGATTGAGGGCAGAGGGCAATATGCTGTCAGGGGCGACATTATTGACGTTTACCCTGTTGCAAGCGACATGCCGATTAGAATTGAGCTGTGGGGCGACGAGGTCGATACGGTATCGACGTTTGACATTGAATCTCAGCGAAGATTTGACACTGTAAAGGCAGTCAGCATTACGCCTGCGAGAGAGCTGATAATTTCGGACAGCGAGCTTAGGGAAGCTATTGAGGAATTGATTGCGAGGGCCAAGGGTAAAAATGCCGACGCTGTGAAGAAAAGCTTATACATCGACCTTGACGCGATAAACGGCGGCGGACACATTGCAAGCCTGGACAAATATTATTTGCAGGTTTATGGCGAGCCGGCGACGGTTTTGGATTATTTTGACGGCGGCTTATGCGTTATCAGCGAATATTCAAACTGCATTGAAAAGGCAAAAACATTTACGGCACAGCTTTCAGAGGATGTGAAAATTCTTTTTGAAAACGGAATTATGTTTAAGGAAATGGGCGGATTTTACGTTGAGCTGCCCGTTATATTGTCATGCGCTGAAAAGCTGCCGCTGATATATTTAGACACATTCATGCACGGCAGTGACTTAAGACTTAAAAGGCTTATTGCAGCCGAGGCTTACCAATCCTCGAGCTGGGGCGGAGAGCTTAGTCACTTAACAGAGGAGCTTGAAAACTTTACCGAGCGCGGCTATTGTGTGGCGGTGCTTGTGGGTACGGAAAAGAGTGCAGGAGTGGTGAGCCAAGACCTTTTGAAGCAGGGGTTTAAGGTTCAGCCGCTGACTGAGCAGGCAACGTTGGTTGGCGGAATTGTTTACGTCGGTGCGGGAAGCTTGTCGAGCAGTATGGAATATCCTGCGACGAAGTTTGCTATAATTTCTCAGCTTAAGGTTCAATCTTCACGAAGAAAAGTAAAGAAGAAGGTTAAGAATTCTGAAAAGATAAACAGCCTTGCGGATATTAACAAGGGCGATCTGGTCGTTCACGCTTTGCACGGAATCGGCAGGTTTAACGGAATTACAAACATTGAAACAAACGGCGTAACGAAGGATTACATTACGATTAAATATGCGGGAACAGACGTTTTGTACGTGCCTGTTACACAGCTTGACACGGTTTCTAAGTATATCGGTCCGAAGGACGATGACGCTGTGAAGCTTAACAAGCTTGGCTCTCAGGACTGGCAAAGGACGAGAGCAAGAGTTAAGAAAGCCTGCAAGGATATGGCTGACGAGCTGATCGCCCTTTATGCCAAAAGACAGCTTGCAAAGGGACACGCATTCTCACGCGATAATGACTGGCAGATGGAGTTTGAGGAGCGATTTGAATATCGTGAAACAGACGACCAGATGCGCTCGATTGACGAGATTAAAGATGATATGCAAAAAAACACGCCAATGGACAGACTTTTATGCGGCGACGTTGGCTTTGGCAAGACTGAAGTAGCGCTTCGTGCGGCGATGAAGTGTATTTTAGACTCGAAGCAGTGTGCGATTTTGGTGCCGACAACGGTTTTGGCGTGGCAGCATTATCAGACGGCTTTAAGACGGTTTGCGAGCTTCCCTGCCAAGATTGAGCTTTTGTCACGCTTTAGAACGCCCAAGCAGCAAAAAGAAATCCTTCGGCAGCTTGCAAGAGGCGAGATCGATATTGTCATTGGCACGCACAGATTGGTGCAAAACGACGTTAAGTTTAAAGATTTAGGTCTTTTGATTATTGACGAGGAGCAAAGGTTTGGTGTTGCACACAAGGAGCACATTAAGGAGCTTTACCCCTCGGTAGATATATTGACACTTTCGGCAACGCCGATTCCGAGAACGCTTAACATGGCGATGTCGGGCATTCGTGATATGTCGGTAATTGAGGAGCCGCCGAGCGACAGATTCCCTGTGCAGACTTATGTTATCGAGCATCAGACGGGAATTTTGTTGCAGGCAATTCAGAAAGAGCTAAGGCGCGGCGGACAGGTTTATTATATTCATAACAGAATTGAGACGCTGGATATGTGTGCTTACCGATTGCAACAGGGCTTGCCCGACGCAAGAATTGGTGTGGCTCACGGGCAGATGGACGAAGCACAGCTTTCGGAGATTTGGCGGCAGCTTTTGGACCACGAGATCGATATTTTGGTTTGCACGACGATTATTGAAACTGGTGTTGACGTTTCGAACTGTAACACTCTTATAATCGAGGACGCTGACAGATTCGGACTTAGCCAGCTTTATCAGTTGCGTGGTCGTGTGGGACGCTCGTCGAGACGAGCGTATGCGTATTTGACCTTTACCCGTGGCAAGCAACTGACCGATATTGCCCAAAAGCGGTTGGAGACCATGCGAGATTTTACCGAGTTTGGTGCGGGATTCAAGATTGCCATGCGGGATATGGAGATCCGCGGTGCGGGTAACCTGCTGGGTGCCCAACAGCACGGACATATGGAGTCGGTGGGTTACGATATGTACCTCAAACT
>JAZSPX010000257.1:0-3414 GCA_045537675.1 Candidatus Faeciplasma sp.
AAATACTGCATCTTCGTAACGTTGTCCTTGCCCTTAACCTTGTCATAGAAGGGCTTGGTGATTTCCATAGCCCTCGGTGCATCGGTCTTAATTGTTAAAATATCTTTTCTTTCGTTTTCAGAGAAGATATAAGCATTGCCGATAAATCTTTCTTCCAAGTCTTTGCTACGTCTTATAAGAAAGTTAACGCCGCGCTTTGCGGGAAGCTTTGAAGCAATGGCACCGATACCTTTTCTTATAGGCTTGGGTATAGCGTTATAGAACGCCATATCGTCAGGCTCTTTATAAATGTTATATCCGCCGAAGATCTCGTCTGCACCCTCGCCGCTTAAAACAACCTTGACCCTTTCGCTTGCAAGCTTGCAAACAAAATAAAGTGCTACTGCCGCAGGGTCAGCCAAAGGCTCATCCATGTGGTATTGAATTTTTGCAAAATTGCCCCAATACTCTTCGGGCGTAATAACCTTAGAAATGTTTTCTTTACCGATATACTTCGAGAATTCCTTCGCATATCCAATTTCGTTATACTTTTCATCCTCGCCAAAGCCAACAGTAAAGGTCTTGTCAACGTTTGCAACTGCGGCAACATAGCTCGAGTCAACACCGCTTGAAAGGAAGCTGCCAACCTCAACGTCGGCAATCTTGTGTGCCTCAACCGAGTTCTTAAAGGTATCCGAAATCATATCGACCCATTCGTCCAGGTTCGGCTTTTCGTCTGCGTTAAAATTAATCTCCCAATATCTTTCGGTCGTCAGCTTGCCGTCTTTATATGTAAAGCAATGCGCAGGCAAAAGCTTATAAACGCCCTTAAAGAATGTTTCAACGCAAGGGGAGTACTGGAATGTCAAATAGTTTTCAAGTGCTGTTTCGTTAAGCTCTTTTTCAAAATGAGGGTGGTGCAAAAAGCTCTTAATCTCGGAACCGAACATAAATGTGCCGTTCATCTGCGCATAATACATCGGCTTAATGCCAAAGAAGTCGCGCGCACCAAAAAGCTCACCTGTGTTTTTGTTCCAGATAACAAACGCAAACATACCTCTTAACTTCTTTAAAAGAGACTTGCCCCACTGCTCATAACCGTGAATCAAAACCTCCGAGTCGGTGTTGGTTGCAAATTCATGGCCGCACTTAACAAGCTCGTCACGCAAGGTCTGATAGTTATAAATCTCACCGTTAAAGGTTAAAACCAGGCTTCCGTCCTCGTTAAAAAGGGGCTGGCTGCCCTGCGAAAGGTCGATAATAGATAAACGTCTGAAACCAAGCGCAATATCTGCGTCAATATATTTACCCTCCGAGTCGGGACCGCGGTGAGCGATAGAGTCCATCATCTTCTGCAAAACAGGGGTTGCGTCATTCAGCTTGTTTGTAAATCCGACAAAACCGCACATATAGTTATTTCCTCACTTTATAATATATACTTAACCCGTAACTACTATTAGGATTATTTTTCTAACTTTAATATTATAACCAATATCTTTGATTATTTCAAGTCACATAATAAATAATATGGTTACACTTGTGTTACAATTTTGGCTTTTACCTTGAAACTTACAGCTTTTTAATATATAATGTATGTAAACCAGTTTTAAGGAGGTAACCATGAGCGATTATTCAACAAAAAGAAAACCCCGCCGAGTAAGATATCACTTCAGCCTTGTTTTCTTTGCAGCTGTTTTCATATTCGGCTTTATGTTTTATAAATATATGACAGAAACAAGTTTAGAGGATGTTTTATCTGAAGAAGGCAATATAAGCATACCCGCGGCATCTGACAGTGTCGAAAATAACGAAGATAACGATGAAACCAACCCTGCTGAGGATGATAGCCAACAGGGAAGCGAAGAAACTCAGCCCGGTGTCAATCCCGTCCCTCTTGGCGAGGTTAAGTCTGATGACTACCTTAATTCCTGCGTATTCATCGGTGACTCTATTACATACGGTCTTGCTTCATATAACGTTGTACCCTCTGCCAACGTATATGCAAGTGTTTCAATGAGCCTTTCCAAGGTTGAGACCGCCGAGATTGAGACACAATACGGTAAAATGACAATTTTGGACGCATTAACCAACAAACAGCCCGAAAATGTTTATGTCATGCTTGGCTCTAACGGTGCAGCATTCATGAACGTCAACGATATGTATCAAGCATTTTCTTCATTCATGGGTAAGCTTGCAAACGTTTGCCCCAATTCTGACATCTACATTTTAAGTGTTCCGCCTGTCACCGCTGAAAAAGAAGCTTCGGCAGAGACACCGATTTTGAATTCTGACCTTGATGAATTTAACAAAAAGATTTTAGAATATGCAAACCGCAACAATTTGCATTATGTTGATGTTTGCACAGCCTTGAAAGACGAAACAGGCAAGCTTCCCGAAGCTGAAGCAGAAAACGACGGTCTGCACCTTAAGCATTCTGCATATACCAAGCTTATTAACTATGTTTTAAGCCACGTTGCCGAGTGATAAACCCTTTATTTATGCGGTTTTGCTTAACGTGAAAAGTTAAAACACTTTACAAATAAGTGCTGTTTATATTGTTAAACAGCACTTTTTGTTTGCTGTCAAGCTATTTTCCATTACAAATTTTGTTTGAAAATCCTTGTGCATAATAGACAAAATCCGCAATCCAAATCTATATGAAATACTTCTTGACTTTGCACGCCTTATACGATATATTTGATTTGAAGATTTTTCGACCGCAATATATTGTGGTGTTACAAAACCAGCATTGCGGCATTATCTACTATATATACACAAAGACGGAGGAAATATAATGATTACAAGAATCAGAAAAAGAGACGGTAGAGTAGTTACTTTTAACGTCGAAAAGATTGCTAGTGCTATTTTTAAGGCAGCAGAGGCTGTCGGTGGTACCGACTATGACGAAGCTTTAGAAATTGCCGGCAGAGTGTGCGACTATGTTGAAGCATCGGGTAAGAAAATTCCGACTGTAGAAGAAATTCAGGACGCTGTTGAAAAGATCCTTATCGAAGAAGGTCATGCTTCTACTGCTAAGGCATATATTCTTTACCGTTCTAACAGAACCCGTGTTCGTGAAATGAACACCAAGATCATGAAGATATATGAAGACCTTACCTTCAGCTCGGCTAAGGACAGCGATATCAAGCGTGAAAACGCTAATATCGACGGCGACACTGCAATGGGCACCATGCTTAAATACGGTTCCTGCGGCGCTAAGGAATTCTATGAAATGTATGTTTTGGACCCCAAGTTTGCAAAGGCACACTCCGAGGGTGACATTCACATTCACGACCTTGACTTCTACACTCTTACCACCACCTGCACACAGATCGACCTTAAAAAGCTTTTTGCTAAGGGCTTCTCGACCGGACACGGACATTTAAGAACACCTAACGAAATCTCCAGCTATGCAGCACTTGCGTGCATCGCTAT
>JAZSPX010000049.1:0-1968 GCA_045537675.1 Candidatus Faeciplasma sp.
ATTGCACCCGAACACTTGGAATTGGTTTTGGACAATCCGTTTGACGTTTTGGATAAGGTTAAGCACGCAGGTTCTATCTTTATGGGAAGATATTGCCCCGAGGCTTTGGGTGACTATTACAGCGGTGCAAACCACACATTGCCCACAAGCGGAACTGCAAGGTTCTCGTCTCCGTTGTCGGTTGACGACTTTGTGAAGAAAACACAGTTTACCTATTACACCAAGGACGCGCTTGAAAAAGTTGCAAACGACGTTGCAAGATTTGCAAACGAAGAAGGCTTGCAAGCACACGCAAAGAGCGCAACAGTCAGATTTGAAAAATAACAAGAGGAAACAGCAATGAGCAGATTTTTTGCAGGCAAGCTTGCCTCGTTAAAGGAATATGTACCCGGTGAGCAGCCTAAAAATCAGAAATATATTAAGCTTAACACGAACGAAAGCCCCTATGCTCCCTCGCAGGGAGTTATAGATGCCATCAGTTCGCAGGAGGTTGAGCTTTTAAGACTTTACCCCGACCCCGACTGCACACGTCTTAAAGAAAAATTAGCTTCGCTTTATGGCGTTGAGAAAGAGAACGTGTTTGTTTCAAACGGCTCGGACGACATTTTGAACTTTGCTTTTTTGGCATTTGGCGAGAATGGTGCTGTTTATGCCGACATAACCTATGGTTTTTATAAGGTGTTTGCGGCTTTGCACGGAGTTAAGTCTGAAATAATCCCGCTTGAGAGCGATTTTTCGCTTGACCCGACGAAGTATTACGGCAAAAACAAGCTGATTGCCATTGCAAACCCCAATGCGCCGACAGGGTTGTTTGTTGACCCCTCGGAGATTGAGAAGGTTGCGGTTAACAACCCCGACAGCGTGGTTTTGGTTGACGAAGCTTACGTCGACTTTGGCGGCGAGAGCTGTATTCCGTTGACAAAGAAGCTTGAAAACCTGCTTGTGGTTGCGACTTATTCGAAGTCGAGGTCGTTGGCTGGCGCACGTTTGGGTTTTGCTGTGGGACCGAAAGAGCTTATTTCTGACCTTGAGAAGATCAAGTTTTCGACAAACCCTTACAGCATTAACCGCCTTACCCTTTTGGCAGGCGAAGCGGCTGTTGACGACGACGGATATTACAAGGCAAACTGTGAAAAGATTATTGCCGCACGAGAATATGCAAAGGGCGAGCTTGAAAGCTTAGGCTTTTTTGTAACAAATTCGAAAGCGAACTTTTTGTTTGCCAAATCGCCTGATATTTCGGGTAAGGAGCTTTATTTGAAGCTTAGAGAAAATGGAATTTTAGTTCGTCATTTTGATGATGGGAAGATAACCGACTTTAACCGAATTACCGTTGGCACGATGGAAGAAATGGAAGCTTTGGTTTTGGCGGTTAAGAAGATTTTGGGGTAATATTTGAAGCGAGACGAGTCGAGCACGCGCCCTGAGGGGCTGTGTGCGAGGTGGTCGAGCGGGTTAAGGAGAGCAAAATGAGAGAAGCGAAGATTGACAGAAAAACGAATGAAACCGACATATCTTTATATTTGAACCTTGACGGCAAGGGCGAGAACATTATTGACACAGGCTGTGGATTTTTAGACCATATGCTGACTTTGTTTTCGCGCCATGCAAGGTTTGATTTGAGCGTTAAGTGCGTTGGTGACAGCCATGTTGACTGGCACCACACAGTTGAAGACGTTGGAATTTGCTTGGGTCAGGCGCTTAAACAGGCTTTGGGCGACATGAAGGGCATTACACGCTATGGCTTTATGATTTTGCCGATGGACGAGACTTTGATTTTATCCTCGGTTGATATTTCGGGAAGAGCACAGCTTTGCTATGGCCTTGATATACCCACCCAAAAGGTTGGCGAGTTTGACACCGAGCTGACAGAAGAATTTATGCTGGCATTTGTAAGAAACGCAAACCTTACCCTCCACTTAAAACAGCTTGACGGCAAAAACAGCCACCACATTATTGAGGGCACAT
>JAZSPX010000256.1:0-2853 GCA_045537675.1 Candidatus Faeciplasma sp.
GTTATGACATTACCGTAGCCAGCGAGATTATGGCTGTATTCTGCCTTGCAAGCTCGATTGAAGACCTTAAGAGAAGACTTTCTAACATTATCGTTGGTTATACATATGACGAGAAGCCCGTTACCGCAGGCGATTTGAAGGCGGTCGGCGCAATGGCAGCCCTTTTGAAGGACGCTATTAAGCCTAACCTTGTTCAGACACTTGAGGGCACACCTGCTCTTGTTCACGGCGGACCTTTTGCTAACATTGCACACGGCTGTAACTCGGTTATTGCTACAAGAATGGCAATGAAGTTGGGCGACTACGCCGTTACTGAGGCCGGCTTTGGTGCTGACCTTGGCGCTGAAAAGTTCCTTGACATCAAGTGCCGTATGGCAGGCCTGACCCCTGACGCTGTTGTTATTGTTGCAACAATTCGCGCACTTAAGATGCACGGCGGTTTGGCAAAGACTGAGCTTGGCGAAGAAAACCTTGAAGCACTTGAAAAGGGCCTTCCTAACCTTTTGAGACACGTTTCGAACATTAAGAACGTTTACGGACTCCCCTCGGTAGTTGCGGTTAACCGCTTCCCTACTGACACTGACAAGGAAGTTGAGCTTATTATTGCTAAGTGTAAAGAGCTTGGCGTTAACGTTGTTTTGTCTAACGTTTGGGCAGAGGGCGGCAACGGCGGCGTTGAACTTGCAAAGGAAGTTGTTAGACTTTGCGAGGAAGAAACACCTAAGTTCACATTCTCGTATGAAGATGATTTGAGCTTAGAAGAAAAGATTGAAGCTGTTGTTAAGAAGGTTTACGGCGGTGTTGGCATTAACATTATGCCCGCTGCAAAGAAAGAACTTGTTAAGCTTGAAAACCTTGGCTTTGGCAAGTGCCCTGTTTGCATTGCAAAGACACAGTACTCCTTCTCGGACGATATGACAAAGTTGGGCGCACCCGAAGGATTTACCGTTAGCGTTAAGAACGTTAAGGTTTCGGCAGGTGCAGGATTTGTTGTTGTTTTGACCGGCGACATTATGACAATGCCCGGCTTGCCTAAGGTACCCGCTGCTGAAAAGATCGACGTTGATGCAAACGGCGTTATCTCGGGACTCTTCTAAACAGTTGCAAAAAGTGATATAATTTGATATAATAGCTTATGGAAAGGCAGGCGTTTTTAATGAACGGAAAAAGACTTTATAAATCGAGAAATGATAAGAAAATTTCGGGCGTTTGCGCCGGAATTGCTGAGTATTTCGGAATTGACCCGACACTCATCAGACTTTTGTGGGCTGTTGTGACACTGTTTACAATCGGTACAGGTATCCTTGCATATATTCTTTGTGCGATCATCATGCCTGAAATGCCCGACGGCGAAACTTATGTTGTTGACGACAGGGACAATAACGATAACAATTAAACAAAAAAAGAACTCCCTTAAGAGAAATCTTGAGGGAGTTGTTTTTTGCGGGGCGGAGGCCGGCGAGCGCCGAAGGCGAGTGCCGGAGGGGACCCGTGGGTTAACGGCGGTCGGCAAATTGTAACCGCTGTTTGGCGAGCGTGAAGCTCCGCCTGCGCAGGGCGCAGAGTGGAGTTTCGTGCGAGCCGTTTGTGAGATGGCGCAAAACAAAAATCCGGGGCAAAGCCTCGGATTTTATGTTTTCACCAATATTTATATACGCTGGGACAGTAGTTGTTTTTGGCAGCGGCACGAAGTTCGACAAAGCAGCCGCATTCGGCACAGATGCCGTTTTCTAAGCGGTCGCACTGCTTGCAGGTTTCAAGGCGGTGATTATATACCTCGCTCGATGCCTTAACATCATCGGGCATGACGGCGATGAGGTCGCTTATTTGTTTAAACAGACCATCGACGTCGATATCTGCCAAAAGGCACTTTTTGCAAAAAGGCTTTGACATTTATGCAAGCTCGATGGAAACAACGGAGCACTTGGGAAGCTTGATTGTAAGCTTTTCGCCGTTAAGAGCTACACCGTCGTAAGCGGTGGGTACAACCAAATCGGGGTTTTCGAAGGTGTTGCAAGCATTGAATTCGCCGCTTAAAACCTTAGCAGAAACGGTTGTATATTCAGCTCTGGGCATGATGCAGTCAACTTCGAATTCTTCATCGACGGAAGCGTTGGAGATGGTGATGTGCATTTTACCCTCTGCATCGACAGAAACAGACTGGGAGATTGCAGGGAGATATTCATTCTCTAAAATCTGCTTGTTTTCGATGTTGGAGTAAACAAGGTCAGCTTCCATGTGACCTGTGAACATATCGAATACGTGATATGTGGGGGTCTTGATCATCTTCTCACCCTCGGTAAGAATGATAGCCTGCAATACGTTAACAACCTGAGCGATGTTAGCCATCTTAACTCTGTCGGAGTTGAGGTTGAAGAGGTTTAAGTTGATTGCGGCAACAATAGCGTCACGCATGGAGTTCTGCTGATATAAGAAGCCGGGGTTGGTGCCCTCGACAACATCGGCCCAGATGCCCCATTCGTCGACAACAAGGCCAACGGTGTGGCGGGAGTTGATGTCGTTATAGCGCTGCATAACAGCCTTCTGGTCTCTTAAGATTCTTTCCATGTACCATGTGCGGGAAAGAGATGCATAGTACTCGTCCTTCTCGAAGTCGGTGGAGGAGCCCTTCTTGCCCCAGTTACCTGTGGGGATAGTATAGTGGTGCAAGGAAAGTCCCTGCATTTTGCCGAAGCCCGAGGACTTCTTCATCATTACTTCTGTCCAATGACTATCATTAGAGCTTGGTCCGCAAGCGATTTTTTCTGCGCCGCGAAGGAAGCACTGGAACTGGTTATAAACGTCGGAGTAGTATTCGGCAGACATGTTGCCGCCGCAGCCCCAGTTTTCGTT
>JAZSPX010000137.1:0-7011 GCA_045537675.1 Candidatus Faeciplasma sp.
ACTATTTATCCAGACCGTCCTATCGAATATAATGAAGATTATGAGTTTGATACATGGGGAATCACCGAATGTGTCTTTGCTCAACTTTGTACAGGCGTTTCTCCGGACAAAGTACAAATCGACTTTTGTGTTGTGGACCCTGATACAGAAGAAATTTTATATCAGGCTATCTGGCCACGTGACACTATTGAGTATGTGTACTTTGGAGAGGACGGACCTATTGTTTATGAATATCGCGGAATGATAAATGAAATCGAATAGTTAAATACAAGCTATACTTATATGGCAATGATTTGCTTAATGTAGCCTAGTCCCCTCGCACAAAACAAAAAAGGCACCCTTTTTTCAGGGTGCCTTAATTTTATTCTTTTTCGGCAATGTCAACCTTAATGTGAAGGTCTTTAAGCTGAACGTCGTCTACAACAGCGGGGCAAGCGCTCATCAGCTCGCTTGCGTTCTGCACCTTCGGGAAGGCCAAAACGTCACGAAGGCTGTCGGCACCGCACAAAAGCATTGCAAGTCTGTCAAGGCCCAAGCCCAAGCCGCCGTGCGGGGGTGCGCCATATTTATAAGCCTCAACCAAGAAGCCGAACTTGGTTTCGATCTCCTCGTCGGTCATGCCGAGGGAGCGGAACATCTTCTGCTGAAGCTCGCAGTCGTTGATTCGGATTGAGCCCGAGCAAAGCTCGATACCGTTCAAAACAAGGTCATAGCACTTGGCTCTTACAGCGCCGGGGTCGGTGTCGAGGTATTCCAAGCACTCGTCAAGCGGCATTGTGAAGGGGTGGTGCATAGCGTCCCAATGCTCGGTCTCTTCGTTATATTCAAAGAAGGGCATTTCCACGATCCACAAAAGATTGAACTTCGATTTGTCGATAATGTCAAGCTTTTTGGCAACGATAAGGCGGAGTGCGCCCAAAACAGGCAGAACAACCTTGTTCTTGTCGGCAACGATTAATACAACGTCGCCCTTTTCGGCGCCAAGCTTGGAAATAATAGCTTCCAGCTCGCCCTCTTTAAGGAACTTGGCAAACGAGCATGCGGGTGCGTCGTCAACCCAGCGGATATATGCCAAGCCCTTTGCACCGATGCCCTTTGCGTGTTCGGTGAGCTTGTCGATTTCTTTTCTTGTGTAAATGTTAGCGGCGTTCTTTGCAACGATTGCCCTAACCGAGCCGCCCATTTCAAGTGCCGACTTGAACACAACAAAGTCAACGTCCTTAACGGTGTCCGAAAGGTCGTTTATCTCCATGCCAAAGCGGGTGTCGGGCTTATCCGAGCCGTAAAGGTTCATAGCGTCGGCAAAGGTAAGTCTGGGCAAGGGAGTTTCAATATCCAAGCCCTTAACCTCTTTAAAGAGGCGCTTCATATAGCCCTCGCACATTTCCAAAATATCCTCAACGTCTACAAATGACATTTCAAGATCGATCTGGGTGAATTCGGGCTGACGGTCTGCACGAAGGTCCTCGTCTCTAAAACATCTTGCAAGCTGAATGTAACGGTCGAAGCCCGAAACCATCAAAAGCTGCTTATAGATCTGAGGGGACTGGGGAAGTGCGTAGAACTTACCCTCGTGTACACGGGAAGGAACCAAATAGTCACGCGCACCCTCGGGGGTCGAGCGGATCATCATGGGTGTCTCGATTTCCACAAAATCGTTTTCATAGAAGTACTCACGTGTTACCTTGGCGATCTTGTGGCGCATGAGGATATTCTGTGTAAGCTCCTGATTTCTAAGGTCTAAATAGCGATATTTAAGCTTAAGCTCGTCGTTGACTTTTGCCGAGTTTGCAACCTCGAACGGGGTGGTGTTAGCTTTCGAAAGAATTCTAAGCTCGGTAACACGGATTTCAACGGTGCCTGTTTTAATTTCCTTGTTAATGCTTTCGCGGGGGGTAACGTTACCCTTTGCCATGATTACGTATTCGTTTCTTATAGTGCCTGCTTTTTCAAAGATGTCACGCGCAGTATCATCGCCAAAGGCGAGCTGAACGATGCCTGTGCGGTCACGAAGGTCGATGAAGATGAGATTGCCGAGGTCTCTGATTTTCTGAACGAAGCCGCAAACCACAACCTCACACGGGGTGAGGGGGATTTCTGCGCAGTAATGCGTGCGGCGCAAGTTGCCCATTGTTTCCATAGTTTTATTTCTCCTTTAATTAAATGATTTACTCAACGTTTTTTGTGCTTGCAAAGAAAGCGCGAGGCGTGGGGCGCCGCGCGCCGAAGGCGCTGTGGCGTCTCGTGCCGAGCGTGGTGGGGGGCGCCACCGCCCGCCGACCTTCACACGGCCCTCGCTGCTCTCGGGCCGGTTCGGCTGCGCCGTGCGACGGCTTGCAAACTTTTATTTATCCAGTGCGTTAACAATTGCATCTGTAAGGCTGTTGTCGGTTTCAAACATCTCGTTGATGTATAAGCTCTGATAATCTCTTAAGAACGTATCGAGTGTTGCATCTGTCTGCTCGCCGGTGCGCATGTTTTTAAGCTTAACATTGCCCGTTTCAAGCTCGTTATCACCCAAAACGCAGACAAACTTTGCGCCTATCTTGTCGGCATATCTCATCTGAGGTTTTAAGCCTCTGCCTACAAGGTCGAATTCTGCGCTGTAACCCTCATCACGAAGGCTTGCGGCAAGGGTTGCACACTTTGCCTGAGCTCTCTCGCCCATCGAAACCAAATAGATGTCACAGGTCTTTGGGGCAATAAATTCAGCGCCCTGCTTTTCCATCGTTAAGATAAGTCTTTCAAGGCCCATGCCAAAGCCAAGCGCGGGTGTGGGCTGACCGCCAAGCTCGGCAACAAGGCCGTCATAACGGCCGCCGCCGCAAACTGTGCCCTGTGCGCCAATGTCTGTCGAAACAAATTCAAAAACGGTGCGGGTGTAATAGTCAAGACCTCTTACGATCTTGGGGTTGATTTTATATTCAATGCCATAGCTTGTTAAAATCTTTTTAAGAGATTCAAAGTGGTTGGCACAATCATCGCACAGATAGTCTAAGATCTTGGGTGCCCCCTCGGCAATAGCCGAGCAGACGGGAGATTTGCAGTCCAAAATTCTCATCGGGTTCTTGTCAAGGCGCTCAAGACAGGTGTCGCAAAGCTCCTCTTTTTTCGAGGAGAAATATTCTTTAAGTGCTGCGTGATATTTTGCTCTGCATTCGGGGCAGCCGATAGAGTTAAGGTTAAGCTCGATGTTCTTAAGGCCGCAGTCGTCCAAAACGCTCTTTGCCAAAAGGATTATCTCAGCGTCGGCATAGGGGCTTGCGGTGCCGAACATTTCGATGCCGAACTGGTGGAATTCGCGCAAACGGCCTGCCTGAGGTTTTTCGTGGCGGTAGCACGCCATGATGTAATAGATTTTCTGAGGGAAGCCCTCGTTCATAACGCCGTTTTCAAGCATTGCACGCAATGCGCCTGCCGTGCCCTCGGGGCGCAAGGTGAAGGTAGCGTCGCCTTTTGAAGAAACGGTGTACATTTCCTTTGTCACAACGTCCGAGGTGTCGCCAACCGAGCGCACGTAAAGTCCCGTATCCTCAAAAACAGGGGTTCTTATCTCTTTAAAGCCAAAGCGTGCAGCTGCGTCGGACACGATGTGTTCAACGGTGTGCCACTTATATGCTGTCGAGGGGATAACGTCCTGTGTGCCCTTGGGTCTTTGAATAAGTTTTGCCATGTTTATAATCTTTCCTTTCAAAGAATTAAGTTTAAAATAAAAAAACAGACTGCCCTCCCCGAAAAAAGGGACGACAGTCGCCGTGGTACCACCCTTGTTACCGCTTAGTGCGGTCACTTAAGCCCCTTTTAACGCAAGGGTTTCGGCTGTGCTTGATCACACAGCAGCTCTAAGAGTGTCCTTCTCCGCTGATGCAAGCCTGAGCGTTTTCAGCAGCCACGCCCTCTCTGAAAAAGGTTGCATCGGATAATCTCTCTTATATTGGTGCTTTTAAATGATGTTATATAACTGCAAAAACAGTTTATTTGCTGGGGTAAAGAATTTCACGCCAGTCAAGGTCGCCTCTTTCAAGGGCGTGAATCATAGCGTCAGCGGTTGCAATGTTTGTCGCAAGAGGAATGTTGTGAACGTCGCAAAGACGCAAAAGGTCCTGCTCGTTAGGCTCGCTTAATTTGCGGTGCAACGGATCTCTGAAGAAGATCAGAAGGTCGATTTCGTTGCAGGAGATCTTTGCGCCGATCTGCTGGCAGCCGCCCTGTGCGCCGCTTAAATATTTCTGTATGTTAAGGCCTGTTGCTTCGGCAACCTGTTTACCTGTTGTTCCGGTTGCACACAGTCTATGCTTATTCAAAATTCCGCTGTAAGCGATGCAAAACTGAATCATAAGTTCTTTTTTCGAGTCGTGCGCGATGAGTGCTATGTTCATAAAGCTTTTTCCTCCCGGATATTTATTGTTTCATATTATAATGAAACTACTTAAATGTATCATAGCACTTTATTACCAAAAAGTCAAAGGTTTTTTGGTTATTCACCTCAAATTTAGTAGAATACATCAATATTTTATTGTATTTTTGAACTTACCGTCACCCAAGTCCTCTATAACAGGCTCGTAACCGTAATAAGCTTCAATAATTTTTCTTATTGTATATTTTGAAAACTCGCCGTTTTCAATCACGACCGCAAAGGCAATTTCGGGGTCGTGGGCGGGGTAGAAGCCGACAACGGTTGAATTCTGGGTTGCCTTGTTGCTTGCCTGGGGGGTGCCTGTTTTAATTGCAACGTCATAAGGCAGAACGTCGAGCGAGAACTGAGCCAGATATTCGTTCTGCGGGTTCACGGCATAATAGGTCGAGTTGGTGGTGTTGTTACCTGCCTTTATCATGCCCTGAATTAACGTATCGAATACGCTTTCATCGGCATTTACTCTTGCAACGACCTCACGCTCGGTCTTTGAAATCATGTTCTGCATGTTATAATCCCAAACCGAGTCTACGAGATAAGGCTGCAAACGCTCGCCCTTGTTGGCAATGGTTGTTGCCAGAACGCACATCTGTAAAGGTGTTACAGCCACTTCGCTCTGGCCGATTGAAGCCTGCAAAACCTGACCGATAGTCCATTCAAGACCAAGGTTAAAGAAGGTGTCGGGGCTGGCAAGATAGCCCTTTGACGAGCTGATTTCAAGCCCCATATCCTCGCTTAGTCCGAAAGCACGCTGATATTCCATGAACTTGTCAAGCCCAAGCTCTTGAATTACCTGATAGAAGAAGATGTTACAGCTTTTTTCAATTGCCGTAACCACGCCGATATTTCCGTGAGAACCTGTGCAGTTTACGATAATGTCCAAAAAGCTATACTGTCTGTGGCAGGCATAGGTTGATTTTTCGTTAATTATCCCCTCGCTTAAAGAGGCAACGGCAGTTATAGTTTTCATTACCGAGCCGGGACGGTAAAGTCCGTCGAAGGCACGGTTATATAAAGGCGCACCGGGGGCGTTTAACACCGCCGAATAGTCGCCCAAAAGGTCGTTTATATCGTAGCCGGGGTAGGTTGCCGCCGCCAACACCGCGCCCGTTTTAGCGTCCATAACAACGGCTGCGCCCGATGAACAGTCGGTGAAGTCGTAATCCACCTTTGTTAAGGTGCCGTTTGCAAGGGCGGTTATGTGGTCCTCTAAAATCTTTTGAAGCTTGGACTGCAAATCTGCATCTATCGAAAGCATTACGGTGCTGCCCGGCACAGCCTGTACGGTTATTTCTTCAGAAACCACTCCGTCCGAGGTCACGGTGATAGCCTTTTCGCCGTTATCCCCTCGCAAAACCGATTCAAGAGCCTTTTCAACACCGCTTTTGCCGATGGTGTCAGTTAAAAGGTAGCCCTGACTTTTAAGCGCACTGTATTCCTCGGCATAAATGGGGCCGACGTAGCCTATGCCGTGTGGAAAGATATCGCCCGAGGAGTAGACTCTTACCGCCGTTTCCGAAATTCCTGCGCCCTTTAAAACGTGGGCAAGCTCGCGGATTTTGGTGGCGGTTTCAATCGGCACGTCTTTAACAAAAATGTAATCTGTTTTCGAGGAAAAGTCGGAAAGTATCATCTGATACCTCACGCCTGCAATAATTCGCTTTTCCTCATCTGAATATGTATCCGCAATGTCATAATCCTTAATCAGCTCGTCGATGCAGTTTTGTGCGGTGGCATAGGAATTAAGCCTTAGCTTGTTTAAAATTCGGTTTATTTCCGTTTCGCTGTCGGTCGTATATTCATAAGGCATCGAAAAGCTTACGGGGGTGGTGTCTATCCACTCCAGACCGTCCTCTTTCAAAAGCTTGGCAATGCCCAAAATAATCTTGTTCTGTGTTTCGTGGTCCTTTGGGAAGAAGGAATGCTCGATGATGACGTCGTAGGAGACCTTGTTTTCAACCAGCGGCTCGCCGTTTATGTCAACGATCTGCCCGCGGGCGGCAGGCACGATTTGGGTTGCGGTTGTTGAGGTTTTTGACATTGCAAGGTATTTTTCGCCGTCAACCACCTGAATTTTCATAAGCGTTGTTCCGCCGTAAATAAACGTTACCACCAGCACAGCGATGGCAAAGAGCATTCTTAAAATTTCAAAAAGTTTTTTCATTTTGCCATCTCCTTTCGGGGGTATAGATGCGTAGGGCGCGATGAGTCATCGCGCCGATTGTTCGATTGCGCCTATCGGCGGGGTGGTTTTGTTTATAAGGTTAGCGAGCTGTTTGTTTTGGGGAAACCACAAGAGGAAGAAGGAGGGACTCATTAATAGGCAGGGTCGACATCGCCGTCCCTCCTTCTCCCTCTTAAGGTCTCCCCAAACCCCTTCCTTATCTCCCATAACCTCCCGCTTGGCTCAGCCCCTTGACTACTAAAGCTACATTATGCTTCTACTAAGCCTTGGTAAGGGTAATTCGCTATTTCTATAAAGTGTGTGGCTCGGGGACTCGTCAGACTGCCGAAGTCACTTGAAACTGCCCCATTCTTTCAGAGAATGAGCAGATTTGACCGCAATAGTATAACCGTGATAGGCTGACTGTTGTTTG
>JAZSPX010000011.1:0-6977 GCA_045537675.1 Candidatus Faeciplasma sp.
TTTGCAAGATAGGATAAAAAAGCCGTCATTTTTAAGCTTGCCCGCGGATGGTCCCGAGGTGCGGCGCCCCTTTACCCACCCGTAACGGGTGGCAAAACGCCCCCTGCGCCGCTGCGCGGCGCAGGGGGCAGGCCGCCGAAGGCGGCCGGGGGCGCCCGCAGGCAGTCGGGCGATGGAAACAGCTAAAAAATCTCCGCAATGCCAAAAGGCAAAGCGGAGGTTTTCGCTATCTGTCGTTTAACATCCAATATGTATAGTAGTTATAGATATTCATTATCTCGTCTTTATATGTCTCGTCTTCACGGTCATACCATGCGTGGAATTTGTCGTAATATCCCCACGAGTTCTGAGCGATCGAGACCTCGCGCGTATCCATGATCATCTGATACTCGCGCGAGAGGGGCACGCCTGCATACTCAAGCGCAGTGATGCCTAAGTAGTTAGCGCTCATTACGCCAAGGTCTTCCCTTCCGCCGATGTCATAGTTTGCCCAGATAACAAACGGAGTCATATATCTTGTCAAATAGCTGTTTACAATCAGGTTGCGGTAAGGCGCCATCTGGTTTATAAGCTGATGCTCGACATTCGGCTGGTGGTCGCCGAAGAAGACTATCATCGTCTTTTCGTCAACACCCTCAAAATATGTGATCAGCTCCTCCAGCGCTTCGTCTGATTTCTTCATAAGCGAAAGATACTGCTCGGCTTTGGGGTAATCACCCTCGTAATTTGTAATGTGAACGTCCGTCTCGAAGTCGTCACCCATATATTCATAAGGGCTGTGGTTCTGAACGGTAAGCGCAAAAATGAACATTTTTTCATCGTCACTCTTGCTTTCAAACTCCTTAATAACTTCGTCATAGAAGAAGCTGTCGCTGATAAGTGTTCTTACATATTCAACGTCGTCGCCAAAGCCTTTTTCCCAACGGTCAGCGCTGACGTAAATGCCGTGTTCGTCCGACATATCCTCGCCGCTGATGTAATCATCGAACCCAAGGAAGGGATAGATCGAATTGCGCTTCCAGCAGATTTCATAGAACGGGTGCATTGCAACCGAGGTGTAACCGTAGTTTTTAAGATATGAAGCAAGCGAAGGTGTTTCGCCTGTTACGTGCTGCATATAAGCATAACAGTTGTTGGGCATGTTAAGCATTGAAAGGCTGGTCAAAAACTCGAACTCGGTGTTACAGGTGCCGCCGCCCAGAACAGAAACCAGAAGCTTTCCATGAGGGTAATCTCTGGTCAGGCTGTTAAAGAACTCCATATAAGGGGTATCCGTTCTTAACTTGCCGACATATGAAAGGTCAGAAAAGCTCTCGTTCATTACAACGATAATGTTGGGGAGTTCTTCCCCTTCCTCTAAAGTTTCATCGGTATAGTTAGCCAAGAACTGCTCGACAGCCTCTTTGCTGTAACCGACGGGTTCATCAAACTTCATTTTACGGCAGTTGATGTAGAAACCAAGCGCAATGCCGTTAACGTCGTTTGTCGATTCCTGGTCGAACGTACTTGTCGAGAAAGAGGTGTAATCGATTGCTGCTATTGTGACAACACAATAAGCTGTAACTGCAATGCCGACAACCGCCGCAGGAATTTTTGCCCACCACTTGGGATAAACCAGTCTGAACTGCCACACAAAGGCAATTAATGCAACGCACAAAACCGTGCCCAGAAGCATTGCCACGTTAAAGTGCCAGCTTTCGGGCGAGGTTACGGTCATTGCGGTTGTTATGGCATATAAATCGGTAGGCACCAAGGGTGTACCTCTTATAAGCAGAACAAGCTCGTTTGCAATGTGAACGCCCCAGCTTATAACCAAGCCGACGGTTATTGCAACGCGGGGTGACAAAGTGAAAATGAAGACCGCGAATTGCAAAGCCACATAGAAAATCAAGTTCATTTCGTAAATGTAGGAGGTATATTGCGGTGCGCCGACCAAAAGCCTTACCATTTCAAAAATCAGGTAGGGGCCTGCAAAAAGCATTATGATCGAGACACCGAATTCGACCCACTTGGGCAGCTTGATTTTTATGACCAAAAACATCGTCATAATAACGAACAGAACAAGGCACCTAAGCCCCCCTCTGAAATCGAAGGAGCCTGTTGCCCAGAACTCTTTGATGTTAAGCAAAACCAGCAAAAGCACAGCTGCGCTTATGCACAGACCTGCTATAAGAGGTTTTTTGCTTTTAAGTTTAACTAATTCTAAATTTGCTATTTTTTCTAACATAATACCTGCTTTTTAACAAAGTTTCAGCCCGCCTTCGGTAAAGCGGGCTGAACGAGTTTACCTTGATTTAATTACTTTTTCTGAAAATTTGCTTTTAATGTTAACGACTGACCGGGATTAACGGTTATCGACGGTGCGCTGCCTTCATAGCCGCCGCTCCAGCCGACAAATTCATAGCCCTTGGCAGGCACAGCCTCGATAACGATCTTATAGCCGGAAATATATATTCCCGACCATGAATTCGATGACAGAGGCACTTCGTGTCCGTTAATTCTGACCGAGCCCATTGAGGAATTGTTGACTTCGATCGTAACGTTGTTGTTTTTGCCGCCAATTCCAAGATCGTTTTTAAGAAGGCTTAAGAATGCAGTCGGACGGTTTGCAACCCATTTCGACCAATGCTCGACGTTCTTTTTAACGCCGTTTGCCGACTGCCAGCCGATGAATCTGTCCATGTGCTGGTCGATGTAAGGAGAATATTCTTTATAATATTCGTTTAACTTGTTTGTTGCAAATTTCTTGTTAAAGGCGATATTCATAATATCCTCGCACGCAAGAACGAACTTTGCTTTAAAATCGTCGTTCTTTATTAACGAGGCAAACACGGGACCGAAGTATCCGTCTTTTCTCAAAAGGTCGTCAAGAATATCGTAATTGACGTCTCTGCCGTCACCGTAAAGGTTCATCGAATATTCAACGTCGAACATCAAGAATCTCCACTTACCGTCCTGATAAGGGCTGTCGGCCTTATCTGTCGAGCGTGAACGCCACCATGATGCGTTGTTCCACATCCAGTCTTCGTTACCGATATAGATTTCTGCTGCAATATATTCTGCAAACGAATCCATATCCATCATTTCACAAGCCTTGGCATAGTTTTCGGGCTTGGTCATGTCATTGTCGCGGATATATCGTCTTGTCGTTGTCCAAAGGTCGCCGTCGCCCTCTTCGTCGCCGTCTTCAAGCTCGTTATTCTTCATAACGACAACGTCCTCGTCGGGCACACCGTACTTCTCCTCGACATAATGCTTATCTAAAGATTCACACGCTGTGTAAAGTCCCCAATATTCGCCGTCTAAGAAGCAGATAACAAGGTTTGTTGCCTGTGTGCCGAATTCGAATTCATCAAACAGCGACTGCGTCCAAGGGTCTTTGAAGGTCATCAGATAAGAGTCGTTGCCGCCGTTGCGAATGAGGAAACGCTTATAGGAGTCGATGATTTTGCCGTTGTCAAGCGAATAGTTATCTTCAAACAGCTTATAATCAAGCTTGTTTTGTCCATATTCTTCACGGAAGTAGAATCTTAGGCTCTTCTGATTGCTGTTTCGTGACCAGCCGCCGTGGATTCTTACGCCGACTTCAGAGCTGAATTCAAGGTTTGTCGAACTGAAGTAGTCGATATGAGCGTCACGCTCCCACTCTCTTCCTCGCTGGTTGAAGTTTGCCTGCGAGCTTCCGTCAAGTGCGGCGGTGGGGTTTTCCTTGCGCCATTCTTTAAACACCTGGCCTGCAACGTAAATGCCTGTTTTGTTGTCATATAGATCCTTGGGGTCGATAACAACCGAGATAAGGTCTACGTTACCGTATTTTTTGGCGATGCTTGAGCTTACAAAATATGTAGCTGTGGTAACCTCACTTACAACGCCGTTTTTGTCAACGGCAATTGCACGGATTATCGTTGCCTTTTCAAATTCTTTTCTGGGGTAATGCGAGTCGTCAGTAACCGTCAGGTCGCGCTTATAGGTCAGAATTGCCTTTTCGCTCGAACGGTCCTTGATCGTTACAGAGTCGGTATATTTTGTCGATTTGGTTGTAGGCACGCTGCCGTCTGTGGTGTAATAAATCGTGCAGCCGGGCTCGGCAGTAATCTTTAAGCTGAACTGCTGGTCATAGAAGCCGCTTTCTTTCGAGAAAACGGGTTTAAGGGTGCCTGTTTCCTCAACGTCTTTTGCCTTGCTGTTAGACTTGCCGGGAGTAGCGCTTAAAAGCTTTAAGCTGTCGTCTCCGTCGGGATATCTGCCGTAGGTCTGGTCTTCATCGGTAGAAGAAACGATGAACGAGTCGATGGTAGTCTTATCGGGCGCAGTAAGGATAAGCTCCTCGTTACCGCCCGAAATTTTAAAGTTGGTGTGAAGCTCGGGCTTTGTGATATTCTTGTCCGATGCGAATACAATAATATAGCTTTTAGGCTGAATGTTTACGCTCGGGAACGTCCACTTAAACGGCTCATTGGCGTCATCCGAAAGTCCCACACCCTCCAGATTGATGATCTTGTCGGTGGGATTATAAATTTCGATCCAGTCCTTTGCTTCGCCGTCCATATCGTCCAAAGTCTTTTTGTTAGAGGGGCAGACCTCGTTGATGACAAGGCTTGAAACCTTGCCGCTTGCATAGGACTTGTCGGTCGAAATCTTTTCTTTCAAATTATAGCCCAGAACGCCAAGCTCGACAGGTTCGGGCTTTGCTGTTGTGGTGGTAGCTTCGGTCGTGGTGGTTACTGTTGTTGTGGTCGCCTCTGTCGTGGTGGTTGCAACAGTTGTCGTAGCCTCTGTCGTGGTGGTCGTGGCCGCTGTTGTGGTAGGCTCGGTCGTTGTCACCTCGGGCGTGGTGGTTATAGCCTCGGTAGTTGCTTCGGTAGTCGTCGTAACCTCCGGCTCGGTTTCCTTTGTGGCGGGTGTTGTAACCGCAGGTGTACCGTCGGTTTTAACGTCTTCACCCTGCTGGGCGCAGGCGCAAAGGGTTGACAAAGTAATTACACATGCTAAAATTAAGGTAAAGGCTCTTTTCATCATACAATACTCTCCTTTCGGGGCGTGTTGTTGTTTTTGCGTTCAGAATTAATTATACTATAACAGGCGCTTTTTTTCAATAATAAATTGCACAAATTTTAATGTTTAATGTAGATGTTTGACACAAAATTAACCGTATGAGAGGATTTTGCAAATGAAAAATCACAAGGCATTCAATTTCATAAGAAAATATTTTATGATTACGATTGCAACGGCAATTTACGCCATTGGCGTAAGCTTGTTTATTGACCCCAACGAAATCGTGCCCGGTGGGTTTACCGGCATTGCAATGATAATCAGGCACTTCATACCCTCGCTTGGCACGGGTACGATAATTCTTATTCTTAACGTTCCCTTGATTATTGCTGCAATTTTTGTTTTCGGTTTCAAATTTTTAGCACCGACGATCTATGCAGTCGCCCTTTCCTCGGTACTTATTGATATCTTTGCCCAGTGGGGGCCTATTACCGAAAACCTTATGCTTGCGGCACTTGCAGGCGGCTTTACAATGGCTGTCAGCCTTGAGATCATTCTCAGAGAGGGCGCAACGACAGGCGGCACCGACGTTATTGTTAAGCTTTTGCGAAGAAAATTCAAGCATCTTTCGACAGGCAAGCTTTTTGTTATAACCGACGGTATTATCGTTGCTGCCTCGGCACTTATTTTTAAAAATATCGAAATCGCACTTTATGCGGTTATCTGCATTGTTGTTTACTCTACCGTTATTGACATGATTTTATATAACCGTGATGAAGCAAAGATCATCTACATCATCTCGGATAAATATGAAGCCATTACCGACCGCCTTTTGAACGAGCTTGACGCAGGTGCGACCTTCTTGGAGGGTGTGGGTGCATACTCGGGAACAGAGAAAAAGGTTGTTTTGTGCGTAATCAAAAAGCGTTTGGCGGCAAAGGCACTTAAAATTATTAAGAACGAGGACGAGACCTCGTTTGCTATTGTAACGACTGCTAACGAAGTTTTCGGTGAGGGCTACAAGATTCACGGCGAACAGCAGATTTAGCGAGATATGAGCGCCGACGTCGGCGGGCGCGTTTGCCGGGCAAACAGTGCCGGCGGTGGAGGCGCGGGGGGCCGCAGAAATTAATATAGGCAAGCAAAAACCACCCGTGAAAGCCACAGGTGGTTTGTTTTTATCCGTTATATTCAAACGTATATTTTCCAAAGCCCGAGGAATATTTTTGCTCGCCGTTTGGCATCACCCACATAGCTTCAACGTTGTCTAAGCTTTCAACCAAAGCCAAGCCCTTTTCATGATCCATGTTGAAAAGTGCTGTCGAAAGTGCATCTGCCATTCCCGAATCGAGACACAGAACCGACACCGACATATACTTCTCGCCCGGCATAAGCGTTTCAGGGTCGATGATGTGATGGTAGTTTACACCGTCCACAACATAAAAACGCTGGTAGGTGCCGCTTGTTACAAGCGACTGCCCCGAAAGCTTTAAATATTCGATATAGGGCTTATCCCCGTCCGAAGTGTCGGGGTTTTCAATGCCTACCTGCCAAGGGGTGCCGTCCCCTCTTGTGCCGATGGTGCGAACATTGCCGCCGACGTTTAAAATATAGCCCGTAATCCCGTCTGCTTCAAGCGCTTTGGCAACAGCCTCGACTGCAAAGCCTTTGGCAATCGCGCCAACGTCAAGGCTCATTTCTGGGTCAGCGAGGTAAACAGTCAAGTTCTCCTCATCAATTATCATCTTTTCAATGTCGGTGTGTTCGCTTGCCCTTACAAGCTCATCTGTTTTTGGCAGGGCTGCTTCATCGGGGTGGTTTATCCCCCTCGAGCGGTAATTATGCCAGATTGAAAGCACGCTGCCCATGGCAACGTTCATCATGCCGTCGGTTTCATAATACATCTCTTTGGCATATAACAGCAGGTCGATAATCTTTTCATCAACGCTCACAACCTCGTGCCCGCCGTTTACAAGCTTGTTGAC
>JAZSPX010000219.1:0-3154 GCA_045537675.1 Candidatus Faeciplasma sp.
ATAAACGAACAGCGGAGCCTCGCACAGCCACTGGCCGTAAAGCTTACCCCATGCACACTTTGCCCAACCCGAGTCGGCAACTGTTAAGTGCAAGCCGTTGGGGTTAACGCAGTGCCAATATTTTGCGGTGACAAAATGGCCCAAAGGATACATGAAGTTGTGGGTTGCGATTTTGGGGTTGCCAGTTGTGCCCGAGGTGAAGTACATGAGCATCGGCTCGTCGCCGCAGGGGCAGTCGTCAGGTCTGTCAAACTTGCCGGTGTAAAGAGGATATTCTTCATCGAAGCTTCTCCAGCCCTCACGCTCACCGTTAACGATAAGCTTGGTTTCAAGGGTGGGTGCTTCCTTAGCTGCAATGTCAACCTGCTCGGCAACGCCGTCGTCGGCAGTGCAGATAACCATTTTAACGCCTGCTTTGTTAAGGCGATAGGAAATGTCGTGTTCTTTAAGCTGGTTTGTTGCAGGAATTGCAACTGCGCCAAGCTTGTGCAAAGCTATCATTACAAGCCAGAACTGGTAATGTCTCTTTAAAATTAAGAGGACTTTATCGCCGCGCTTAATGCCCAAAGACTTTAAGTAGTTGGCAGTCTGGCTTGAAGCACGCTTGATGTCGGCAAAGGTAAAGCGTCTTTCAACGTGGTTCTTGTCGATATGTAAAAGTGCAAGCTTTTCGGGCTGTTCACGGCCCATTCTGTCAATAAGATCAAACGCGAAGTTAAAGTTTTCTTCGTTTTTAAACGAGATCTTTTCCAACACGCCGTTTTTGTCTTCCTTGGTTTCAATATAGTCCTCATAGATCCACTTTCTTTCTGGAGTCTTTAAAGGACGTGCTGTGAATTCACGGACACCGCCGTGTGTGATCTTTTCAATAGATTCGCCCGAGGGGTTCAACACGATAGCATAGAATACGCAGTCGGTTCCGCCAACGGCGATCATTCCGTGAGGTGTGTCCGAGTCGTAATAGATCGAGTCGCCCTCTTTAAGGATTTCAACGTGGTCGCCGATCTGGATTTTCAAAGCACCGCTTACGATAATGTCACATTCCTGACCCTCGTGAGTGGTAAGCTCGATGTCGGCGTTCTGTGCCTCCTCGCTGTAAGCAGAGACAACCAGCAAAGGCTCGGCAATTCTGTTTTTAAAAGCAGATGCAAGGTTATAATATACCATGCCGTGTGCCTGTTCAATTCTTTGACCGTCGCCCTTTCGGGTTACTGTATAGCCTGCAAGTCGGGGCGATGCACCCTCGATAATATCGGTAACGTCAACGCCCAAAGCAAGCGCACATCTGTACAAAAATGCAAAGTTAAGGTCGCGTTTTGCGTTTTCGCAGGCGATATATTCTTCTTCTGAAACGCCTGTTTTAAGCGCCATTTCGGCGGTGGTAAGCCCAACGATCTCTCGAAGGTCCCTTATTCTTCCCGCCATTTCAAGAATTTTCAGTTCAATTCCGGTGTTTTGCACTCTTTTCTTCCTTTCCTTGTACCCTTGGGCGAAGTTTTAAAGAAACAAAAACCCGTCCCAAAGATATTTCTTCTTTGAGACGAGTATAATAAACATTATATCCCGCGGTACCACTCAAATTGCGTGTGTTCACGCCCCTCAGGCTCATACAAGCCGTATGCATTAACGCAGCAGTCACGGAAAGGGTCTACTCGGCAGTTTGTCGCCTTTCTTCCTCTCAGCTCGGAAGCTACAAGTAACAGTTCCCCGATGGCGGCTCGCACCAAACGCCGTTTCTCTTAATCAGGAAAGAAGTTACCCTTCTTCGTCAACACTTTTTCACTTTACTGTAGTATTATACCACGTCCCTATATAATTGTCAACACCAAAACCAACTTTTAAAGCTTGTTTCTTTGAATTTTTCCGCTGATGGTTTTGGGAAGCTCGTCTTTAAACACGACGATTCTCGGATATTTATAAGGTGCGGTGTGTTCTTTAACATATTTCTGGATCTCTTTTTTAAGCTCGTCTGTCGGCTCGGTACCCTTGGTTAAAACGATGCTTGCCTTAACGACCTGACCTCTTACCTCGTCGGGGGCAGCGCTTACGCCGCACTCAAGAACATAAGGCAATTCCATGATGACCGATTCGATCTCGAAGGGGCCGATTCTGTAGCCCGAGGACTTGATAACGTCGTCGATTCGGGATACATACCAGAAGTAGCCGTCTTCATCTCGCCAAGCGGTGTCGCCTGTGTGGTAAAGTCCGTCATACCATGCGTCCAAGGTCTTTTCTGCATCGCGGTAATATTCCTTAAACAGACCGCAGGGCACTGTCTTGTCGGTGTGAATAACGATCTCACCGACTTCACCGTTGGGCAGGCTGTTGCCGTCGGGGTCAACAATGTCAACGTCGAACTGAGGGTTAGCCTTACCCATCGAGCCAAGCTTGGGCACGTCGCCCATAAGGTTGGCGATCGCAAGGGTGGTTTCGGTCTGGCCAAAGCCTTCCATTATCTGAAGGCCTGTTGCAAGCTCGAACTGTCTGTAAACCTCGGGGTTCAAGGCTTCGCCAGCTGTTGTCATGTGATGGATAGAGGAAAGGTCATACTTCGACAAATCCTCTTTAATCATCATTCTAAGCATTGTGGGAGGAGCGCAGAACGTAGTGATCTGATATTTTGCGAACATGGGCAGAATGTCGGCAGCATCGAATCTGTCGAAGTCGTAAACGAAGACTGCACCCTCGCAAAGCCACTGGCCGTAAAGCTTGCCCCAAAGGGATTTGCCCCAGCCCGTATCGGAGATTGTTAAGTGTAAGCCTTCACGCTCGCAGCAGTGCCAATATTTTGCGGTAACGAAATGGCCCAAAGCATAGGTGTGCTTGTGTGCTGCCATTTTGGGGTTGCCTGTTGTGCCCGAGGTGAAGAACATGAGTGCGGTGTCGTCGCCTGCCGAGCAATCCTCGGGTCGGTCAAACTTGCCGGTGAAGAGGTTATATTCAGCATCGAAGTCGTGCCAATCCCCTCTTGTGCCGCCAACCATGATTTTGGTAATCGGCTGACCGTAGTTTTCGGCAGCTCTTGCGGCAATGTCTGCAACGTCGCCGTCGGCTGTGCAGATGATCGCGTTAACGCCTGCTGCTTCATATCTATATTCAAAGTCGTGTTCTTTAAGCTGGTTTGTTGCAGGAATTGCCACAGCGCCAAGCTTGT
>JAZSPX010000243.1:0-5489 GCA_045537675.1 Candidatus Faeciplasma sp.
AATTACCGAAGCTTTGCACTTGGGCTTAGAGCTTTGCAAGACCGTTAAGCCCGACCTTTTGCTCGCTACCGACCCTGACTGTGACCGTGTCGGCATTGCTGTACCCGACGGTGACGGCAACTATGTATTGTTCAGCGGTAACGAAGTCGGCGCAATGCTTTTGGAATACATCTGCAAAGAAAGAATTGCTTTGGGCACAATGCCCGAAAACCCCGTTGCAGTTAAGTCTATCGTTTCGACTGACATTGCAATGGCTATTGCTAAGGAATATGGCGTTGAGCTTAGAAACGTTTTGACAGGTTTTAAGTTCATCGGCGAGCAGATCGGCTTCTTGGAAGCTAAGGGCGAAGCTCACAGATGCATCTTTGGCTTTGAAGAATCCTACGGCTACCTTGCAGGCTCTTACGTAAGAGACAAGGACGCTGTTGTGGCATCTATGCTTATTTGCGAAATGGCAGCCTTCTACCGTTCTAAGGGTATCTCCCTCTTGGACGCAAGAGAAGCAATGTATAAAAAATACGGCAACTACGTTCACACCGTTGCAAGCTTCACCTGCGAGGGTGCATCGGGTATGGAGCAGATGGCAAGCATTATGGCAAACCTTCATGCAAACACACCTGCTGAGATTGCAGGCTTTAAGGTTGTCGGCTTAAGCGACTATTTGAAGAGAACCGAGACCGACCTTATCAGCGGCGAGGTTACACCCATCGACCTTCCCAAGTCGGACGTTATTACCTTTAAGCTTGAAAACGGTGCAACCGTTATTTTGCGTCCTTCGGGAACAGAGCCGAAGATCAAGGCTTATTACACAACCATTGCACCTGAAAGAGAAGAAGCAGTTGCTTTGGGCAAGAAGATTGCAGACGCTTTTAAGGCTATGCTTGGCTTCTAAACCAAAAAGATTAACGGCGGGGCTATCCCGCCGTTTTTTATGAAAGCATTGACACATGGCGGTTAAGCCAACGGCTGTAATAGACAAAATGAATGCTTGACATTGCATTATTATCTGAAATATGATATAATATTTATTCAAGTTTTGCACTGAAAGGAGGTTACGCTGATGAAAAGGCTTATTGTTTTTTTGCTTGCATTGCTGCTTTGCTTAACGCTTTGCGCTTGCGTGGGTGATATACCCGAAAAGCCTGACACAAGCGACGTAACCCTGGACAACGTGCAAAGCAACGTTCCCGATTATGTTGTATCTATTGATACAACACCTGATGAAAACAACCCGACACAACCGACCGAGCCGAACGACGACGGCAGAGCATTTGTTGTTGAAGATTGCGAGCTTTACGGAAGCTATCTTACAATGTGTTCGGACGAAAGCATTGAATATCCTTATGTTAAGGTGTTTGACAGCTATGACGAAGTGACTGAGTATTACGACTCGAACAGTGAAAGCTTTTTGTTCGGAAGAAAGTTTACGCTTGCCTGCGCCTCGTTTAACGATGATTTTTTGAAAGAAAACGACGTTATGATTCTTGTTTTGAACGAGGACAGCTCTTACATCAACCACAAGGCTGACGAGATTGTTGTTACAAACAGCGGTATTCAGTTTATCATCGAATGTCACATTCCTCAGGACGCGCCGAAAAGCGACACGCAGTATCATTTGATCTTCACAGCACCCAAGGGCTCTTTTGCGGGATTTGAGGATTTGCCCTTCGAGCTTAATTTGTTCGACGTTGTTGACAACGGCAACGGGGCGGCTTTTGACGCCGAAAGATACCGTATGATCTATCCCGAATTCTACCCGTTTGTTTACCGTGCAGATGCCAAGGGCGACGCAGAAACAGTTGTTGACACGATTGAAAGCTATTCCGAGCTTATCAGTTTTTATGAACAGTATAAGGACACCTATAACCTTGAAGCGGAGTTTAAAAAGCACGTCGGTACGCTTTATGACGAAAAGAGCTTCTTTAACGAATATATTTTACTGGCGATAATCGTGCCCTCGAAAAACGTGGGCGAGGAGATTGGTGTTGACGAGCTGTTTATTTATAACTTAGAGCTTTATATGTCGGTTGCAAACACCGAGCCTACGGTGGTTTCGGACAAGACTGAGTGTTACTTTTTGGCAACAGCGATTGCGCGAAGCGACCTTGACGGCGTTAACCTTGAATGGTTCAATATTTCGTTTAATTAATTGAAAAAAGCACTTGCAATTTAAATTTAAGTGTGATATAATATCACCTGCGTGTTATGTGAACACGAAAAAGTTAATGATTATTCCATAGTACTACTGTCTGAACTGAGGATGATGGGCTACTATGTGAGTCATATAATCGGTTCGGAAAGGAGGAAATTTAATCATGGCTAAGGAAGGTATCCATCCTAAGTATGAAGCTTGCACCATCACTTGTGCTTGCGGTAACGTAATCGAGACCAAGTCCACCAAGGGCAACATCAGAGTTGAAATTTGCTCTAAGTGCCACCCGTTCTACACCGGCAAGCAGAAGCTTGTTGACACCGGCGGACGTGTTGACAGATTCAACAAGCGTTTCGGTCTTGACAAGAAGTAATCTTAGATTTAACGTGAAAGAGGGCGAGGTTTCTTTGCCCTCTTTTTTCGTAAATAAAGGAGGTTTGGAAAGTGGCTTATAAAACGATTTATGACCCTGCACAGGCAAGCTTTATCGAGCAGAAGTCGGAGTTCATCGGCTATATTGCGCCTGTTAAGACAAACGAGGAGGCTGTTGCTTTTATCGAGTCGATTAAAGCCCAGCACCGCAAGGCAAGGCACAACTGCTATGCTTACGTTTTGCGTGACGGAATGATAAGCCGCTATTCGGACGACGGCGAGCCGCAGGGCACAGCAGGCCCCCCTATTTTAGACGTTATTCAGAAGTCGGGGCTTACCGACGTGTGCATTGTGGTTACACGCTATTTCGGCGGAATACTTTTGGGCAAGGGCGGTTTGACGAGAGCTTATTCAACAGGGGCTTCGATGGCGGTTAATGCCGCAAGACTTATGATTATGTGCGAGGCTTATGAGGTGACCCTCACGCTGGACTACTCGCTTTATGATAAGATAAACTACGTTCTGCCCGATTTTGAGATTAAAATTCTGGCAACAGATTACGCCGAGAAGGTGAAGATTACCCTTATTGTTAAAGAGGAGCTGGCGAATAGCCTTTGTGACAAGCTTGTTGATATAACTAACGGCAACATTGAAATAAGCAAATCTGACAAGATATATGCTGATTTTGCTTAAACAATTGTGCATGTATACAAATCTCTGAATTTTTTGAAAGAAAAAAGAGGAGATTTGTTTTTTATTTTGTATATAGCTGTGCAAAAGAATCGAAAGGAGTGCGTGTGATGACCGAGATGACACCAAGAGAATATACCATAGCTTCCGAAAAGTCGATACTCTCCCCTTTTGCCTGCTTGTCGGGCGAAACCAAGGGCAGACAGCGTGAAGAAGAAAAGTGCCCCTTGCGAACAGAATATCAGCGTGACAGGGACAGAATAATTCACTCGAATGCTTTTGTAAGGCTTAAGCAAAAAACACAGGTATTTTTAAACCCCACGGGCGACCATTACCGCACCCGTTTGACACACACCTTAGAGGTTAGCCAGATTGCAAGAACCATTGCGCGCGCTTTGCGCCTTAACGAGGATTTGACCGAAGCGATTGCTTTGGGTCACGACCTTGGGCATACGCCCTTTGGCCACGCAGGCGAAGCGATTTTGGACGAGATTGCACCAAACGGCTTTAAGCACTATCGTCAGAGCTTGAGAGTGGTTGACTTTATTGAAAAGGACGGACGCGGCTTAAACCTCACTTATGAAGTGAGAGACGGTATTTTAAAGCACACCGACGCTGTTGCCGAAACCAAGGAAGGGTATGTTGTCCGCCTTGCAGACGTTATTGCGTTTTTAAACCACGACATTGAGGACGCTATCCGTGCAGGGGTTATCTTGCAAAACGATTTGCCGAAAGAAGCGCTTGAAATTCTGGGCGAAACGAAGTCGCAGAGGATTACAAGCTTTGTTACTGACCTTGTGAAAAACGGAGCTGAGGACATTAAATACTCGCCCGACGTTGACAAGGCAAGGCAGATCTTGGTTGACTTTATGTATGCAAACGTTTATAAAAACCCTGTCTGCAAGTCGGAGGAAGTAAGGGCTAAGGTGATGATTGAAAAGCTTTACCATTACTTTTTGGAAAGCCCCGAAAAGCTGCCGAGCGATTATTTGGCATTGGCTGACAGATTTGACAAAGAAACCGCCGTCTGCGATTATGTTGCAGGCATGACGGATAAATATTGCACCAATTTGTTTGTTGAGCTTTATGTGCCCAAGGGCTGGAACATTTATTGATATAACTTAATTTGAAAGGAAGTGAACATATGCCGTTGCCCGCTGATTTTTTAGAGCGAATTAAGGACGCCAACAGAATTGACGACGTAATGCGCTCGTATGTTACACTTCAAAGAACGGGCAGAAACTTAAAATGCTCTTGTCCGTTTCACTCGGAAAAAACGCCCTCTTGCGTGATTTATCAGGATAACGGCAGCTTTTATTGCTTTGGCTGCGGCGCAGGCGGAGACGTTATTACGTTTATTATGAAAATTGAAAACCTTGATTATATCGAGGCTGTCAGATTTTTGGCTGACCGTTCAGGAATTGCGATGCCTGAGAGTGATTATGACGATTCCTCGGCTAACGAGAAAAAGCGCCTTTTGGAGATGAACAAGGTTGCGGCGAAGTTTTTCTATTCTAACCTTAAAACGCCCGACGGCAAAGAGGGCCTGAGGTATTTGATTGAAAAGCGCGGACTTAAGCCCGAAACGATTAAGAAATTTGGGCTGGGTGTTGCCACAAACCACTGGACAGCGCTGAAAAACCATATGTTAGCTTTGGGTTATGGCGAGCGGGAGCTTGTTAAGGCAAGCCTTTTGAACGAAAAGAACGGCAGAACATTTGACTTTTTTGTTAACCGAGTAATCTTCCCTATTTTTGATTTAAGGGGCAACGTCATTGCTTTTTCGGGCAGAACCTTGGACCCCGAGTCGAAGGGTATGAAGTACCTCAACTCGCGTGAGACCTCGCTTTATAAAAAGAGCAGGACGTTGTTTGCCTTGAACTTTGCAAAAAATTCGTCGGTTAAAACAAAGTCGCTGATTTTGTGCGAGGGTAACGTTGACGTTATCTCGCTTCATCAGGCAGGGTTTGAAACAGCGATTGCAACCTGCGGCACAGCGATAACGCCCGAGCACGCACGGCTTATGTCGCAATATTGCGACGAGGTCTATCTGTGCTATGACTCGGACGCTGCGGGACAGAAAGCAACGCAGGCCGCAATTAGCCTTCTGGCGGCGGCAGGACTGAGCGCAAAGGTAATTAAAATAAGCGGCGACGGAGTTAAGGACGTTGACGACTACATAAAACGTTATGGACCCGAAAGATTCAAGCTTTTGATGGACGGCTCGGAAGGGGCGATAATCTTCGAGCTGAACAAGTGCAAGCAAGGGCTTGAT
>JAZSPX010000007.1:0-4484 GCA_045537675.1 Candidatus Faeciplasma sp.
TTCAAGCATTGCCGTGTTCGAGGGGTTCTCGCTCATCGGCTTAATCTCGGGTCTTGCAGGCTTAGGCTCCTCGGCGGGTGTCTCTTTCTTGCCAAGGTCGATGTGCATCGTTTTTTCTTCAGCCAAAGGCTTGGCATCCCCGGACATCACCTTTTCAATCGCCTGTGTGCCCTGAGTCGTCTTTTTGCCCTGTCTTAAAGCAGGTATCTCGTCGGGCATCGATTCGTCGTCGGTCAAGGGCATCTCAATTGTCGAGGTAAATGCCAAAGGCGTCTCGTTAACCTCTGTCTCGGGTGAGGTGAAAACAAGCTCGCTTGTTTCTTCCTTCACGTCGCCCGGGTCGAAAACAAAGCTGTTGTCGCCAATCTCCAAAACGTCCTCGATCATTTCGGTCTTCTGCGAGGGTGTGCTTTTTCCTCCCGTCACCGAATTGATAAGCTCGTCAATATCAATCGAATCGTCGCTTACGTTTGTGCCGCCCGATGAAGTCTTTCCCGAGTATTCGTTCAAAATATCGTCTATAGATAAATTCTTGTCAGCCATTACAAAATTCCTTCCTTGTCGTGATTGTCAAGAGTAGTTGCTTTTCCGTCAGCCGCGCTGTCTGACTATCTCATACATGAATATACCTGCCGCAACCGATGCATTAAGCGAGGTTATCTTGCCCTTCATCGGCAGCTTAAGCATAAAGTCGCATTTGCTTGCAACAAGCCTGCCCATTCCAAACCCCTCCGAGCCGATTACCAGACCGATAGGCCCTTTAAGGTTGGCTTTTGTGTAATCCTCGCCCGAGGCGTCGGTGCCATAAATCCAAATTCCGTTTTTCTTAAGCTCGTCGATCGCTGCTGCAATGTTAGGCACCCTTGCAACAGGCAGCCAGCTTGCCGCCCCTGCCGAGGTTTTGAAAACGGTGTGGTTCAGCGATGCACTTCTTCGCTTGGGAATGATAATTCCGTGAGCACCCGCACTTTCTGCCGTTCTGATGATTGCGCCAAGGTTGTGTGGGTCTTCAATCTCGTCGCATATAATAACAAACGGGTCCTCGTCGCGCTCTTTTGCAAGTGCTAAAATATCTTCAATCTCAACATATTCAGCGCAGGCGCCCATTGCAATAACGCCCTGGTGCGCTCCGCCCTTCGACATGTTCGACAGCTTCTGATCGCTAACCTCTTTAACAACGATTTCCTTCTCCTTCGCCATCTTAACGATCAGCGATAAAGAGCCGCCGCCCTCGCGGTTCACAAAAATCGTGTCAATAAGCTTGTCTGCCTTAAGCGCTTCAATAACAGGGTTTCTGCCAATAATAAGCGACATTCCCTCTGTCTCATCTTCTGCCAAGGGCAGGGGAGCCTGCTTCTTTTCACGGTCATAAGGCTTTTTATCTTTATTTTCTTTAATATTCTTAAAATTCTTGTTTGGTTTCTTGTCCATAATTCGTCCTTTTATGCCAAAATACTATACGTATATACCTATACACAGTACAAGTATACCACATATTGTGTCGATTGCAAATAGTTTTTATTAAAATTTATTGACAAAATCACAGCATTGTTTTTGTATAAAGAACCAACACCGCCACAAAAGCCGCCATGCACACCCCCAAAGAAACGCACAGAACCGCAATAAGCGTCTGCATTCGTTTAAGCTTTTTGTCAGCGGTCACGTCGGTCACCGATTCAATCAGCTTTTTAGCCTCTTGCCTGCAAAACGATTGATTTTTTGCAGCGTTAGGTTTGTTGAAAAGCAAGGCGGTGTCGAAATATTTACTCTCGGGTATCTTAATTTCAATCGTTCTTTTGGTTACGCCCTTCAGCATTATTGATTTATCCTCTTTTCACTTAATATTTTCAAATTTTCTTATAAAATTATGGCCTTTTCTCAGAAAAAATATACAAGCTGTAATCTTGGTTTTAAACATTGTTGTTGAAAAGAATGTTGAAACCGTTGAAAACTTTTTTATTTTAGCGTTAAAAACGTTTAAAACTCGGTTGAAAAGTTAACAAACCCCCGATTTTCGGGGTTTTGGTTTTTAACCTGTCTGAAAAATCCAACTTTACCGACAGTATAATACCTGTATTCACATTTTTCGACTTTATGTTGCAAATGACCACAAAACCGTTATGCAAAAACCATGTAAAACCGACGTTTTAAGCCCATGTGAAAAAATGAAAATGCCGTTTAGCAGCACAAAGCGGTGGCTGCCAAACGGCGGATTTACAGGGATTTAAAATTCAACTGTCCAAATAAGGGGACGGTTATGCAAAGCGTGCATAAATCTTATTCTCGGGAAGTGAGGAACTTTATGGCGCGTTCAATCGAATCGCGCGAGTTGCCCCAGTCAGCGTCGGGCGAATTGTTTCTGTAATCAAACATCGAGCAGAAGTGCGAAACGTCGTCATACAAAAGGGCGATCTGCTTTCCTGCAAGGTCGGTGCAGGTGTCAATAAACTCGGAAGCATATTTCTTGCTCAGCTTTGTCTTTGCAAGCTCGGTCAGCATTTCACAATGGGGCATGCAGATATACTCCTGCTCGGCAAACAAACGTCTGAAATCCTCCGAATTCTCATACATATCAAAAACTGTCACCATCAAGCGCTCCATCGCCCAGTCAACCTTCGAGCATACAAAGCAGGTCGAGTTGTGGCCGGCAAGCGCTTTGAGCTTTTTAGCCTTAGGCTCTAAAAAGCCCTTTTTCGAGAATACGTCTTTTTTAACGGTGTCAAGTCTTGTCTGAAGCATCAAAGCCAGTGAAAGGCGGTTTTTCTGCTTTAAAAGCTGCTGATAGTGGGTGTGGCAAAAACCAAGTCGGTTGGTTTCAATTCTAACGTCGGGCTCCATCATCGCAGCACCCATAATATATTCGGTGGTGTGGCTTTCAAGCGTGTTGCGCATTGTGCAGATGGGGCAGCCGCACTTAGGCTCGAATATTTCACTGATCGGAATTGTAAGAATACTTTCTCTCATGTCTGTCCTCCTAAATAAATGTGGGAGTTTTTGCTGTTGCAAAAATGTTATATTATAAGTATAATTGATTTATATTGCAATTACAAGTAAAATCTGCTTGCTTTTTGTCATTTTTTAAGGAGGACGAAAGCTATGAAATATGAGATCTTGGGCAACGACATAATTTTATATCAGCCCGATTTGGTATTAAGTGAAACGCTTGACTGCGGTCAGGCTTTCAGATGGGAGCCCACGGGCGAGAATACATATTCGGGTTATTACATAGATACCCCGCTTACCATCAGCGGCAGCGACGGAAGGTTTGTTTTGAAAGACACAACCGAAGAAGTTTTTTTAAACGTGTGGGTTGATTACCTCGACCTCGATACCGATTATTCAGAATATAAAACCAGATATTCTGCCGACGAGACCCTTTTAAAAGCCTGTGACTATTCTCAAGGTATTCGGCTTCTTAAACAGGACGCTTGGGAAGCGCTTGTATCTTACATCTTCTCTCAGCATAATAATATTCCCAGAATCAAAGGAATTATTTCTCGTCTTGTCAGCCACTACGGCTGTTTTCCCACAGCCGAAATGCTTGCAAAAGAAACTCCCGAAACCTTAAGCTTTCTGCGCTCGGGCTTCAGGGCGAAATATGTTATTGACGCCGCGCAAAAGGTTGCAAGCGGCGAGGTTGACCTTGAAAAGTGCCGCACTCTCCCTCTTGATGAAGCAAGGCAAGAGCTAATGAAGATTAAAGGTGTCGGCCCAAAGGTTGCCGATTGCGTTATGCTTTACGGTATGCATAAGTTAGACGCTTTTCCAGTTGACGTATGGATCAAACGGGCTATGGAAAACTACTATCCCAACGGTTTGCCCGAATGCGTCTCGGGCACGGAAGGAATAGCCCAGCTTTATATTTTCAACTACATTCGCAATTTAGAATAGTCAGTTAACCAAGCCACCAAATGCAGGTTTTCGCAGGGCCCGCTTCGCGCGCCCGCTCAACGCCTGCATCTGACGGCATATAACCCAGCCTAAAAGGAAGTGAACAAAATGAAAATCGCAGGCATAATTGCCGAATATAACCCTTTTCACAACGGCCACCAATATCAGATTTTAAAGACCCATGAAGCAGGCGCTACTCACATCGTTGCCGTAATGAGCGGTAACTGCGTTCAGCGCGGCGAAATCGCCCTTGTTGATAAGCACACCCGTGCGCAGGGGGCAATTAAATGCGGCGCCGATCTGGTGCTCGAGCTTCCTGTGCCCTTCAGCCTTGGCACCGCGCCCGACTTTGCCAAAGCCGGCACACAAATCCTTTCCAAGCTTGGCTGTGTCGATATGCTTTCCTTCGGTTCCGAATCGGGCAATGTTGACGAGCTTATCAACCTTGCCGCCGAAATTGATAACCTCGACGAGCACGACGTCAAATCCGCAATGGCAAAGGGCTTAACCTATCCTGCGGCAATAGCCTCTCTTTTGGGCGAGGGCAGGGGCGAGCTTTTAAACGGCGCCAACAACACCCTTGCAATCGAATA
>JAZSPX010000153.1:0-2732 GCA_045537675.1 Candidatus Faeciplasma sp.
AATGATTAAAGAAAAAGCCGATGCGCTTGGGGCAGAGGTCGAGTTCTACCAGTCGAACCACGAGGGCGACCTGGTTGATAAGATACAGGAAGCCTATGGCAAAATTGACGGCATTATCATAAACCCGGGCGCCTATACCCACACAAGCGTGGCACTTTTAGACGCTGTTAAGTCGGTGGGCATACCCACGGTTGAAGTGCATATTTCCGACCCCGACACAAGAGAGGAATTCAGAAAGATTTCATATATCCGCTTGGCCTGCGTTAAAACAATTAAAGGCAAAGGCTTTGAGGGGTATTTGGAAGCATTGGAGTTTTTGGTTGCGGGGAGAGGCTGATGAATTTCGCTGATATAATGATGTTGGTACTGGGCACTGTTTCGGGAGTTGTGCTATTGGTCGGCATTAGATATCACATAAAAAAACGAAAAGAGGATTGCTCAGCAATAAATGCTATTTCGGTGATGTTCCTTTTGCTGTTCCCTATGCTTATACTTGCATTTTCAATTGTATATATTATAAATCAATTTATCGAATTAAAGGCAGATATAGCATCAACGATTCTTGCTGTATGGTCGTTTTTGATATTCCTTTCTTTGGTTATGATTCCTGTTATCAGCATTTTGCGCTGTAAGACAGTTATAAAGGCAAAGCTTATATCGACGGAAATGGTGAACAGAGGAGTTAGGCCTAGGCTGGTACGTTACCGTGCGGCTTTTGAATATGAATTTGAGGGCAAAAGCTATCGATGTGAAACAAATACTCCATTACTTAGCGAAGAGATGGCAGAATTCAAAGTGAATGAAGAATATGATATTTACATATCTGAAAAGCTTCCGACACTTATCCGCCCTTGGCGTAAACTTATGCAATATGAAATTTACGGTATGATCATCGGCGCTGTATTACTGTTGTATTGCGTATATACTCTGGTTTAGGGCCAGGGCTTTGCGGAATATTTGGAAGCATTGGAGTTTTTGGTTAATAGATAAAACTAAGGGCGACCGCACAGGCCGCCCGTTTTGATGAAATTTGTTTTCAAATTGGTGTTTACAAAACCCAAAAGATGTGTTATAATGCTTTGGCAACATATCGAGGTGTGGCTCAGTTTGGTAGAGCGCCACGTTCGGGACGTGGAGGCCGCAGGTTCGAATCCTGTCACCTCGACCATATAAAATAACCACCCATTCGGGTGGTTATTTTATATTATCAAGCATTGAATGATGAACCTCCAGTTTGCGAAGCAAACTGTTATTTTGCGCTTAACAAAGCTTTGACACGCAGAAACCATGGCGCAAAATTAGGTTCAGAATCCAATAGTCAAGTTCCGCTTCGCTCAACTTACTATTAACCAACCGTTGCGCAAAATTGTTCGACAATCCTGTCACCTCGACCATATAAAAAAGACCCCATACGGGGTCTTTTTTATTTTATTTATTCTTCGGTCTCTTGATCTTGTTAAGCTTTGCGTTAAGCTCCAAAAGCTCTTCCTTGGTGAACTTAACGTCCATCATGCCGCCCATAAGGGTGAACAGACGCAGAACGGTGAAGCCGCCCATCATGCTCATCATTTCGGGGCCGACCTCGAAGCCGCCGGCTTTGATCTTTCCGCCCTCGGACTTGCCCTTGCCGCCCATAAGCTTGCCGACAAGACCCATGAACAAAAGCTTGCCCTGCATGGTTGCAATAACGTCGCTCATCTTGTCGTTGAGGGACAAATAACCCTCGGGTGCGTCAATGTCGAACCAGTTAAGAATTGCGCCCTTTTCCTTAAGGCGGTAATCCTCGTTGAAAACTTCAACCTTGCGGATAACGCTTTCGTCGGTATATTCGCCTGCAACTGCCTTAAGGTTGGTGGTGCCAACGTTGGGAACATCGAAATAGAAGAAGTGCTCGGCACTTTCCTTTTTGCCCAGCGAAACGCCGTTTGCAAACAGCTCAACAACGGGCTGATTGGAATATACGGTAACCTTGGTAACGTCCTCTACTCGGTCAACATATCTCTTTCCGCAGAGGTGAACGAACGGGTCGCTCGAGAGCCATGCCTTATAAGCATAGAAGGAGTCCTTCTTATATTTTCTGTCGAAGGTTACAAGACCCTTGTGGTTCTGGCCGTTTTCGCCGCCCTCGTTACGGGCGTTTGCGCCAAAGTCAAACATGTTCCAAACGTGGGTTGCCCACATATATTTACGGCTGAAGAACTGCTTGATAAGCTCTTCGTGATAGTATGCCTGATATTCTTCGGTATAGTCGCCCTGCATGGGGTTAGAGGTGTGCCAGTTAAGTGCCTCGCAGCCATATTCGGAACAGCCGATGGGAATGTTGGGATACTTCTTGTGGAACTTGTCGAACCAAGGGCCGTTCATGTCGGTCTCGCCGCCATACCAGCCGAAGTAGTGGTTGTAAGAAACAACGTCGGGAATCTGCAAATAGGGGTCGTCCATCTTGCACATCGAAACAGCGGCAACGGTGGTAAGGCGTGTCTTGTCCATTTCGTGGCAGAGGTTGTTTAAAATTCTGTGGTTTTCAAGCAGGTCGTCGTCCGAGCCGCCGATGCCTATTTCGTTGGAAAGACCCCAAACAACGATCGACGGGTGGTTATAGTTCTGGGTAATAAGCTCGGTCATCTGCGAAACGGTGTTTTCGCGTCCGGTGGGCATATGCTTTGAAATATAGGGTATCTCTGCCCAGATGACAAGACCGTATTCGTCACAAAGGTCATAGAAGTACTGGT
>JAZSPX010000230.1:0-6349 GCA_045537675.1 Candidatus Faeciplasma sp.
ATAGAAATTATTGAATTCAAAAAGAAAAAAGCATTAAAGCCTGTTATAGCCGAGGATGAGGCTTCAGAAGTTGCCAATCCCTCTGACGGAGAAAATAATGAACCGGTTTGAACTTTTTTGTGAAGCGACTGATGAAGGCGCAAGAGTCGACAAATGGCTTACTTTACAAGATGAAGTTGACTTGACCCGCTCGGCAGTTGCAAAGCTTATCGAGCAGGGAAGTGTGCTTGTTAACGGCAAAACTGCCGCAAAAAGCACAAAGCTTTCAAGCGGAGATACCGTTATTATCGAGATTCCCGACCCTGTTGACTTAAAAGTCGAAGCGCAGGATATTCCGATTGAAATTATATATCAGGACGACGATTTGCTTGTTGTAAACAAACCGCAGGGAATGGTCGTTCATCCTGCACCCGGCAACCCCGACGGAACTCTTGTAAATGCTCTTTTGTTTAAATGCAAAGGTCAGCTTTCAAGCATAAACGGAGTTATCAGACCGGGTATTGTTCACCGAATAGATAAGAACACAAGCGGACTTTTAATTGTCGCTAAAAACGATTTTTCTCACAACATGCTTGCCAAGCAGATAAAGGCACATAGCTTTACACGCGAATATGAAGCTGTTTGTGTCGGCAGATTTAAAGAAAAACACGGAACGGTGGATGCACCTATCGGGCGTGATAAGAACGACCGAAAGAAAATGTGCGTAACACCCATAAATTCTAAGAATGCCGTAACTCATTACGAGGTTTTGGAGGAAATGGGTAACTATTCCTACATTCGTTTCAGGCTTGAAACAGGCCGAACTCATCAAATTCGTGTTCATTCATCACATATCGGACACCCGATTTTGGGCGATGAAGTTTACGGCAAAGCATCTAAGAATTGTAAAGGTCAATGCCTTCACGCAAGAAAAATCGGTTTTATTCACCCTTCAACAGGTGAATATATGGAATTCACAAGCGATTTACCCGAATATTTTATTAAAATTCTTAATTCGTTGAGGTAATAATGGACTTAAAGAACACAGTATTTATCTCTGACTTTGACGGAACGCTTTTATCCTCTGATAAAAAACTTACCGAAAAAAATATTGAAGCTATTAAGAAATATCAGTCTTTGGGCGGTAAATTTTCTGTTGCAACAGGCAGACCGATTCAGACGATTGCAAATTATATTAATGATATTCATTACGATTTGCCGATGATTCTTTGCAACGGTGCCATGATTTATGACCCGTACCGAAAAGAAGTTGTATGGGCGAAATATTTACCCGACTATGCTAAAGACATTGTAAACGAAATTTTCGAAAAGTTCCCCACGATCTCACCCGAGATTTTTACGCTTCATGGCCAATATTACCTTAGAATGAACGAGGTTGAAGCCTGGCATCAGTCAATTGTCGGCTTTGATTATGCTAAGATCGACTGTGTTAATGAAGTTAACGAGCCCATCTGCAAGCTTTTGTTTGCCGATGACGAGGCTGTTATTAACGAGCTTTGCGAATATGTCAAGAAGTTTGAGAGTGATGACGTTCGTTTTGTTCGGTCATTGAATAAATTTTTGGAAGTACTGCCTGCAAACGTTTCTAAAGCAAGCGGTATGCGTAAGCTCATCGAGCTTTATCACCTTGAAAACTGCAAGTTGTTTTCGGCAGGTGACTATGACAACGATATTGAGATGCTTAATGCATCTGATATAAGCTTTTGTCCTTCCGATTCTCAGGACTGTGTAAAGCCTAATTGCAACGTGGTTTTAGACGTGACTTGTGACGAGGACGCAATAGCATCAGCTATTGATTACTTAATTAGTAAATAATTAATTTGGAGGTTAACACTATGGACGAATTACTTAAGAAGCAGTTAAAAACAACTGCCTGCAAAGTAAGAATGGGCATTATCGAGGGTGTTTTCAACGCAAAAAGCGGCCACCCGGGCGGATCTTTGTCTATTGCTGATGTATTGACTTATCTTTACTTCGCAAAGATGAACGTATATCCCGATAACCCCAAGCTTGCAGAAAGAGACAGACTTGTTCTTTCTAAGGGACACACAGCACCCGGTCTTTACTCGGTACTTGCTAATCGTGGTTTCTTTGATGTTGAGGAGCTTAAGACTCTTCGCCACATCGGCGCAAGATTGCAGGGTCACCCCGACATGAAGTACATTCCCGGCGTTGATATGTCTACCGGTTCTTTGGGACAGGGCATTTCTGCTGCTTGCGGTATGGCGCTCTCTGCTAAGCTCACCAACGATACCTACAAGGTATACACCATTTTGGGTGACGGTGAGATCGAAGAAGGTCAGGTTTGGGAGGCTGCAATGTTTGCTGCTCACTACAAGCTTGATAACCTCGTTGCAATCGTTGACAACAACGGTCTTCAGATTGACGGTAAGGTAAGCGACGTATGCTCTCCTTACCCCATTACCGATAAGTTTGCTGCCTTCGGCTGGCACGTTATCGAAATGGATGCTCATGACTTTGACAGCATTGAAGCTGCTTTCGCAGAAGCTGAAACCGTTTCGGGTCAGCCTGTTGCAATCGTATCTAAGAGCGTTAAGGGTAAGGGTGTTTCGTTCATGGAAAACCAGTGCTCTTGGCACGGTACTGCACCTAACGCTGAACAGTATGCTGCTGCTATGGATGAGCTTAAGGCTCAGCTTGCAGAATTGGAGGGTTAATTATGGCTGATATGATTAAAAAGGCTACAAGAGAAAGCTATGGCGAAGCTTTGGCTGAACTTGGCGCAAAGTATGAAAATCTCTATGTTTTGGATGCTGACCTTGCTGCTGCTACCAAAACAGGCGTATTTAAGAAAGCATTCCCCGAAAGACACATCGACTGCGGTATTGCAGAAGCTAACATGATGGGTATTGCTGCTGGCTTGGCTTCCACAGGTAAAATTCCTTTCGCTTCTTCGTTTGCAATGTTTGCTGCAGGCCGTGCTTTCGAAATCGTTAGAAACTCTATCGGTTATCCTCACCTCAACGTAAAAATCGGTGCTACTCACGCAGGTATCTCTGTTGGTGAAGACGGTGCTACCCACCAGTGCAACGAAGACATTGCATTGATGAGAACTATCCCCGGTATGACAATCATCAACCCTGCTGACGATGTTGAAGCAAGAGCCGCTGTTGAAGCTGCTATCTTGCACGACGGACCTTGCTATTTAAGATTCGGCAGACTTGCTACCCCTGTTTTCAACGACAAGGAAACCTACAAGTTCGAGCTTGGTAAGGGCGTTCAGCTTGTTGAAGGTAACGATATTACCATTGTTGCAACCGGTCTTTTGGTTTATGAAGCTGTTAAGGCAGCTGAAGCTCTTAAGGAAGAAGGCATCAGTGCAAGAGTTATCAACATCCATACCATTAAGCCTTTAGATGAAGAAATCATCATTAAGGCTGCCAAGGAAACAGGCGTTATCGTTACTGCTGAAGAACACTCTGTAATCGGCGGTCTTGGCTCTGCTGTTTGCGATGTTGTTTCTGCTAACTGCCCCTGCAAGGTTGTTAAGATCGGTGTTAACGACGTGTTCGATCATTCCGGCCCTGCTGTTGACCTTCTTAAGGAATTCGGTCTTTGCGCTGAAAATATCGTAAAAACCGTTAAAGAAGCTTTGAATAAGTAATAAATATCTTTAAAACCGTTCACTTTCCGACTCCTGACTGCATAGTATATCCTATCAGGAGTCGGGAGGTGATATATTGCGTAGATACGTCAAAAAAAGCAGGTCAAACCGCGAGTTTTTCTTACTGTGCCTACTGTTTTTGTTGCTTATCGCTGTTACGCTGATAATCAATTTTTCGCTTCACCCTGTGATTTCAGACATGGCTTCGCAGGTTGGAAGACAAAATGTATCCGGCTTGATTAACGAAACTGTTTTTGAGGTTATGGAAAACCAAAGCTTTGATTACAGCAGTTTTGTTAAGCTGAAATATAATTCTATGGGGTTTGTAACCTCGGTCGAATATGACTATAAAACGATTAATAAGCTTAAGCTTAGCTGTCAAGAGCTTTTGCTTGATAACTTAACCAAACTTGGTAACACTAAGGTTAAAATACCTTTTGGCAGTTTGCTTGGCGATTTAAATACCTCGGGCAGAGGGCCAAGCATAAACTTAAAGATTTCGCAGGCAGCAGTGCCCGAAATCAACATTATTTCTTCTTTTGAATCAGTTGGTATAAATCAGTCAAGACATGAAATAAGACTGGTGGTAACAACATCGGCGCAGTTATATCTGCCTCCGCAAAAGCATGAATTTTCCTGTACGCAGGAATATGTATTAGCACAGACGATCATTGTAGGCGATATCCCACAGGGGTACGTCACATTAGGATAGATTTTTATGAAAGGTTGTGTAAGAATGGATAAGACTTTGGCTGAAAAGCGAATTAAAGAACTTACTGACATTTTGAACTATCACAACCGAAAGTATTACATTGAAGATAATCCGGAAATCGAGGATTATGAATATGACGCTTTGATGCGTGAGCTTAGAGCGTTAGAGGAAGAATATCCCGAGCTTTTGAGCGATGCTTCGCCCTCGCAACGAGTTGGCGGCGCACCTGTTTCGGGGTTCAAGAAAGTTACTCACAAGGTTCAGATGGGAAGTTTGCAGGATGTTTTCTCGTTTGAACAGATTGAAGAATTCGTAACCCGAATTAAACAAACCGTTGACAACCCCAAATTCACGGTTGAGCCTAAAATTGATGGGCTGAGTGTTTCGTTAGAATATAACAACGGCATTCTTACCTGTGGCTCGACAAGAGGGGATGGCTTTGTCGGCGAGGATGTTACAGCAAACATTAAAACAATCGGCTCAGTACCGCTTAGTATTGATAACGATATTTCATTGCTTGAAGTAAGAGGCGAGGTTTACATGCCTAAAAACGTCTTTTATAAAATTGTCAGCGAGATGGAATTAACGGGCGAACAGCCATTTAAAAATCCACGAAACGCAGCAGCTGGCTCGTTGAGACAAAAAGACCCGAAAATTGCAGCTTCAAGACGGCTTGATATTTTTGCTTTTAACGTTCAGCAAGCACAGGGCTTTGAGTTTTCCTCGCACAAAGAATCGCTGGACAAGCTTGCAGATTTAGGTTTTAAGGTAGTGCCAAAATATACCCTTGTTTCAAGCTATGAAGAGATTATTGACTGCATTAATCAAATTGGACAAACTCGCTTTGAATTACCTTATGATATTGACGGCGTTGTAATTAAGCTTGATGATATTTCACTTCGTGAACAAGTCGGTTATACCTCTAAGGTGCCGAAATGGGCGGTAGCTTATAAATTTCCGCCTGAAGAAAAGGTTACACGCCTAATTGATATTGAAATAAACGTTGGCAGAACTGGCGTTATTACACCTGTTGCCGTGTTCGAGCCTGTTTTGCTTGCAGGCACAAGCGTTTCACGCGCAACGCTTCACAATCAAGATTTCATTACCGAACGAAACATTTCTATCGGCGATGATATAACGGTTCGCAAAGCAGGGGATATAATACCCGAGGTTTTGAATGTAGCAAGCAAAAACAGCAATGTTAACGCTAACTACACGCTGCCCGAGTATTGCCCGGTATGCGGCACCAAAGCAATCAGACCTAACGGTGAAAGTGCTTTAAGGTGTCCGAATGCTTTGTGTCCCGCGCAGGTTTTAAGAAGCATAATTTACTTTGCATCAAAACCCGCAATGAATATCGACGGTTTTGGCCCTGCAGTTGCCGAAGCCTTATATGAAAACGGACTTATAGCTACCATAGCTGACATTTACAAGCTTTCTGTTGACGATGTTTTAACTCTTGAGGGATTTAAAGAGAAATCTGCAACTAAGCTTATAGATGCTATTGAAAAATCAAAATCGAATTCTTTAGACCGTTTGCTTTGCGGTTTGGGAATTAGAAATATCGGCTCTGCTTCGGCAAAGCTTTTGTGCGACAAATTTGGCGGTATTGACAATATTCTGTCTGCGTCGTATGATGATATCCGAGGTATTGATGGCTTTGGCGACGTTATGGCGCAAGAGGTTGTTGACGCTCTGCACGAGCCTCATATGACCCAGCTTATCGAAAGCTTAAAGTCGTGCGGCGTCAATACGCGCTATGAAAAGGTTGCTAAATCTGATAAGTTTTCGGGTAAGGTGTTTGTTTTGACAGGCACTCTGCCAACCCTCAAACGAGATGAAGCAAAAGCTATTATAGAAAGTCATGGCGGAAAGGTATCATCGAGTGTATCTAAAAAGACTGACTATGTTTTGGCAGGTGAAGATGCTGGCCCGAAGCTTACAAAGGCCCGTGATTTAGGAATTGAAATTATTGATGAAAATGCGTTTTTAGCATATATCAGCACAACGGA
>JAZSPX010000127.1:0-2566 GCA_045537675.1 Candidatus Faeciplasma sp.
GATACTTGCAGTTCGGCGCAAACGCACCCGCAACCGTTACCGCTGATATTACCGCAGAAGCTGACCTCACCGTTAATGTCAGAATTGACGACTATAAGGGCAAGGTTGTTGCAACCCTTAACTTTGCCAAGGGCGAGACCACCAAGACTGCACCCATGTGCGATGCTGTAATCGGCAAGCACGCTGTATACTTCGAATTCGTTTCCGAAGCTGAAGATACAGTTGCATCGTTCGATAAGTTCACTTTCGATAGATAATTTATATAACAAAATGCCCGAGGGGAACGCTATCCTCTCGGGCTTGTTTTATTCATCTTTGTTTTTTCGGTTGCTTCGTTTCTCCAAAATCTTAAAAATGCGGTAAGCCGTCCAAAAGGCAGTTATCGGCAAAATTGCAATAATCGCATAACCCCATTCAGGCATTATTCCCACGCTCCCCAAACCTCGGGCTTATAACCAACTGTTGCCTGCTTGCCGTTTCTCACAATCGGGCTTTTTATAAGCGAGGGGTTCTCCAAAAGCTTTTCAAGCTTTGCTTGCTCGCTTCCTAAATATTTAATAAGTGCCGCATCGCTCGACTTTGCGTTATAATCAATAATTTCTTCAAGCGAGCCTACTGCCCTGATAACGCTGTCAATCTCGCCCTTGCTCATGCCCTTTGTGCTAAGGTCAATAAGCTGAAACTTGATCCCACGCTCTTTAAACCAACGCTGTGCCTTTTTCGAATCAAAGCACTTCGACTTTGCAAAAATCTGAATGTTCATCTCGTCCTCCTAATATACTTAATCGGTGGCTCGCCACGGCTTCGGCACAGCGCGCGTTCCGCGCACGCGCCTCGCCACGGCTCGCCCCGCACTTCCTGCTAAATATCCTCTAAAATCACAGTGAAAGGCCCGTCGTTCAAAAGCTCAACCTTCATGTCTGCACCAAAAACGCCCTTGCGCACGTTAATTCCGCTTTCACTTATCTTTTCACAGAAATATTCATAAAGCTCGTTTGCAATGTCGGGCTTCGCGGCGTTTGTAAAGCTCGGTCTGTTCCCGTGTGAACAGTCGGCATAAAGCGTAAACTGCGAAACCACAAGCATCTCGCCGCCAACGTCACCAATCGAAAGGTTGGTCTTGCCGTTCTGGTCCTCAAAAATCCTAAGCTTAATAAGCTTTGCCGAAAGTCTGTCACAGTCAGTCTTCGTGTCACCGTCGCCAACGCCAAAAAGCACCAAATATCCCTTACCGATTTTTCCAACAATCTCGCCGTCAACAGTCACGCTTGCATGCGTAACCCTTTGCACAACCGCTTTCATCAAAATCACCTCAGTTATTTTCTATAAGGATTATACCAAACCCTTGCTTTTAAGGCAACCCCTGCGCCAAATTTGAAGCTTTGAAGCTGCTTTTTAGTCAGATTTAATAAATATCTGTATATTATTGGGCGTAAAAATAGTTTTTTCTGAAATTTTTACAAACAGCTCTTGCAAAATTTATATCATGTGCTATACTATATCCATAGCATTGTTTTAAAACGCTAAATTGCAGATTTAGCAAAATCATAAACAGGAGGAAACACACTATGACACTCAAAAACGAATACTTGCTTAAGGTCTATGAAGACGTTTGCAAGCGTAACCCCAACGAACCCGAATTCCAGCAGGCTGTTGCAGAAGTTTTGTCCAGCCTTGAACCCGTTATCGAAAAGCGCCCCGACTTGGTTGCAGCTGGCGTTGTTGAAAGAATGGTAGAACCCGAAAGACAGATCATCTTCCGCGTTCCGTGGATCGATGACAACGGCAAGCCCCAGGTTAACAGAGGCTTCAGAATCCAGTTCAACTCCGCAATCGGTCCCTACAAGGGCGGTATGCGTTTCCATCCTTCCGTTAACGCTTCCATCATGAAGTTCCTCGGTTTCGAACAGACCTTCAAGAACTCTCTTACCGGCCTTCCCATGGGCGGCGGCAAGGGCGGCTCCGACTTCGACCCCAAGGGCAAGTCCGACAATGAAATCATGCGCTTCTGCCAGAGCCTTATGACCGAACTTTGCAAGCACATCGGTGCTGACACCGACGTTCCTGCAGGCGACATCGGCGTAGGCGCTCGTGAAGTTGGCTATATGTACGGCCAGTACAAGAGAATCAGAAACGAATTCACCGGCGTTCTCACCGGCAAGGGCCTTCCTTACGGCGGTTCCTTAATCCGTCCCGAGGCTACCGGTTTCGGCGCTGTTTACTATACTGTTGAAATGCTCAACTACCTCGGCGAAGATATCAAGGGCAAGACCTTCGCAATCTCCGGCTTCGGTAACGTTGCTTGGGGTACCGCTATCAAGGTTAACGAGCTTGGCGGTAAGGTTGTAACCCTCTCCGGACCTGACGGTTACATCTATGATAAGGACGGCATCTCCACTCAGGAAAAGATCGACTTCATGGTTGAAATGCGTAACTCTAACAGAAACCGTGTTGAAGACTATGCAGATAAGTTCGGCGTTCCCTTCTTCAAGGGTGAAAAGCCTTGGGGCGAAAAGGTTGACGTTATCATGCCTTGCGCTACCCAGAACGAAGTTGGCATGGAAGA
>JAZSPX010000085.1:0-6752 GCA_045537675.1 Candidatus Faeciplasma sp.
GATGATGTAACTGATGTTTACGGCTGTATTATATTCGGCGTTGTTTTGTGTCTATTCTCTCTTCCTTTAATTCTTTTTAATCACAAGGCTTATTTCTTCATAGATGAAGGTTATGTATATGCGCATTACGGCTGGGGACAAAAGCTGGAATGCAAGATTTCGAACATTAAATTTGCCAAAGCGTCGATGAATATGCTTACTGTTCTTCTTAAGAACGGAAAACGTCACGTAATAGGCGGATTGATGAATTCCTACAGTATATGCGAGGCAATTCTTATTGGGCTGGATTACGAGGAAGAAAAAAGTGTTGAGGAGCTTAAACAAGCCCTTGGCGATTTGAAAGCAAAACGCAAAAACGGAATTTATGCCACCTTCTTCACGCTGTTTTTAATGTTCTCTGACATTGTTTTTGCTGTGATATTTACCGGCGGAAGAGATTTTAGCGACTTTAGCATAACCGATTGGATAATCTGGATTTCAATGATGGTGCTGTGCGTCGTATTATTGGTCATAGCCTTTTGGATTGCAGACCGTGCTGGCAAGTTCATTATGACAATAGACTACACTACATACCGCCTGCGCAGGCAAGTTATTTGCACCCAGCCAATACTTGCGGGTAACGCGGTTTCGGTTGTAACAAACCCGAAATGTGAGTTTCGCATAACTTTCTTTATATTTCCTAACGACAACAGTATATATTTTTCAGGTGAAGCCTTTAACAAGAATTTTGAACTGTGTGAAACCTATAAATCGCCTATTTACGAAAGCTTTGAAGATATGGTTAAAAAAATCAGCTTTGGTTATTTAGTTGATTTTTCAGAAAAATTCGGTATCGATTATACTTTTACTCTTACTTTATAAAAGCAAAAACCTCTCACCCAAAAAGTGAGAGGTTTTGTTTGTTACTTTACAATTTGTTGTCCAAGCTGATAGCCGAGGCGCACGACCTCGCCCGTGATAAGGCAAAACGCCGCAACCAATGCATAGCCGAACAAAAATCCGGTTATAACACGGCGTGGGTTTGTGCTTTCGTAAGAGGTTAAAAGCTGAACAAATCCGTCGGTCACCATTGGCAGCATTAAAACAATTATCAGCCAAACAGGCGGAACGTAGAAAAAACATGCTACTGCCGCAATCATCATGCCGATAAGCTCGCCCGTGCATCTTGCGCAGATGGGAAACTGCCTGCCCTTTATGTAAAACGAGCGGTCAGGTCTTTGGTGGCAGCCAAAAAATATCGGCAGCCATTTATAAATCCAGCTAATCAAAAGTAATAAGCTGCTTCAGAGAAGCCAACAAGGAAGCTGAACAAAAATACAATAATTAAGTATACAACAAAGAAGCCCGCATAAACAAGTGCGCCGATACCTGCTGCCTTAGCAGTCTTGGGCTTTGTATCCTTCCAAAGAAGATATAAAATTAAACCGGCAACAGGAACACAACAGCCAAGCAAGCCCCAAAGGAAGCCACCGTTATCCTCTGTCGCAGGAGTGGTAGTGGCGGTGTTGTTTTCGGGTGTTTGCGAAGCGCCGCAATTAGTGCAAAAAACAGCATCGTTTGCAATCTCGTGTCCGCAACTTCTGCAAAATGCCATAAAAAATACCTCCAAATCAATCGAAATCAGTCGAGCCTTGCGGCTTATAATTATTATACCATATTGCCGCCTGCTGTCAAGTGTTTAAAGCGCTAAAATAAAACCGCCCCCGCTTTTTGTGAGGGCGATTCTATTGAATTTCAAGGAGAAATGAAAGAGCAAATAAATTAGTCGTCGTCTACCTTAAACTTGGTGATAACGTCGTCAACAAGCATTGCAGGCAACTGGTCATAGCGAAGCTTTTCAAGGGTGAATTCGCCTCTGCCTCTGGTCATCTGACGAACGAGCATTGCAAAGTCGTGAACTTCACTTTCGGGAACTTCTGCTTCGATAGTGGTGTTACCCTTCTTGTTAGCAGGAGCCATACCCAAAACGCGTCCTCTTCTCTTGTTGAGTTCGCCCATCATGTCACCGGTGTTTTCATCCGGAACAGTTACACTAAGCATATCAATGGGTTCCAACAAAACGGGGTTAGCCTGCTTCATACCTTCCTTGAAGGCGATGGAAGCTGCAAGCTTGAAGGACATTTCGCTCGAGTCAACAGGGTGGTAAGAACCGTCTACCAAGGTAGCCTTTAAGCCAACAACAGGGAATCCTGCCAAAACGCCCTTCTTCATGCATTCCTGCAAGCCCTTTTCAACTGCAGGGAAGAAGTTACGGGGAACAGCGCCGCCGAATACGTTTTCTTCAAATACGAGGTCGTCGCTGTCACAAGGCTCGAACTCGATCCAAACGTCACCGAACTGGCCGTGGCCGCCCGACTGTTTCTTGTGTCTGCCCTGAACCTTAACCTTCTTACGGATAGTTTCCTTATAGGAAACCTTGGGAACAGAAGTAATAACCTCTACGCCGAAGCCTGTCTTAAGCTTGGAAAGAGTGGATTCGATGTGCTGTTCGCCAAGACCCGAAAGGATCTGTTCAAAGGTGGTTTCGTCCTGCTTGTAGGAGATGGAGAGGTCTTCTTCCAAAAGTCTCTGCATAGCGGTAGAGATCTTGGATTCGTCGCCCTGGCTCTTTGCCTTTACTGCCAACGAGTAGCAAGGTCTGGGGAATGTAAGCTTATCGTAAGAAACGACCTTCGATGCATCACAGATGGTGTCGTTGGTGTTAACGCTCATCTTGGTGGCAACAACGATGTCGCCTGCAACTGCCACGGAAACTTCAGACTGCTTTTTACCAACAAGGTTCAAAAGCTTGCCGACCTTTTCAGAGTTGCCGGTTGTTGCGTTAACAACTTCCTTACCGCTTTCAAGCTTGCCGCTGATAACCTTGATGAAGGACATCTTACCAACGAACGGGTCGGCAACAGTCTTGAATACGAATGCGGACAAAGGAGCATTTACGTCATAGTTGACCTTAACTTCATTACCGTCAGTGTCGGTTGCCTTAACAGCACCTGTTTCGGCAGCGGTGGGAACTAACTTGGAGATGAGGTCCAAAAGAATATCAGCTGCTTCAAGGTTGGTGGAGGAGATGGGCACAACAGGGGTGATCATGCCGTTTGCAAGGCCGTTTTTAACGCCGGAAGCAAGCTCGTCAAGAGTGAACTTTTCACCCTCTAAGAACTTCATCATCAAATCCTCGTCGGTTTCTGCAACTGCTTCTGCAATAGCTTCAAGCAAACCGTCGATACGGTATGTAGCGTCAGGCTCGCCTGCGTCGATTCTTTCGCCCTTTGCGCCATACTTATAGTTCTTTTCGCTCAAAAGGTCATAATAAGAAACGATCTTATCGTCTTTGATAAGCGGAACTACCAAGGGGCAAACGGTCGAGCCGAATTCAGTCTTGAGGTTTGTTAAAACGTTAGAGAAGTTAGCGTTCTCGTCGTCGATCTTGGTGACAACGAACATACGGGGCTTCTTATATTCAGAAGCACAGTCGTAAGCCTTCTTGGTACCAACGTGGATACCCGACTTAGCGGAAACGGCGATAAGAACACAGTCCGAGCCGTAAACGCCTTCGATCATGCCGGAAGCATAGTCGAACAAACCGGGGGTATCAAGTATGTTTACCTTGTTGCCGTCTCTTTCATAGGTAGCAAGAGCGGTGTAGATTGAGCACTTCTTAGAAACTTCAATAGGTGTATAGTCAGAAACGGTATTTCCGTCCAATGTCTTACCTAAACGGTCAGTAGCACCTGCTTTATAAAGCAATGCTTCGCACAAAGAAGTCTTACCTGAAGCGGAGTGGCCCGCAATGGTTATGTTTTTAATGTGTGCGCTGTCATAATTTTTCAAGTTAATCTCTCCAATCGGGTTACTTTTGCGTGGATATTTAAAAGAAATATAAACTGAATTTATAAGTTTTACACAATAAATATCAACGTTACCATTAGATTATATAACATTTTATCATAAATGGCAATCCAAAAAATCAGGCGCAATGTTGTGCATGTTGCATAAAAAGTTCTACATTTTGCCTTAAAAACTTGCAAAAAGGACAACAAAACCACCCGTCTAACAGGTGGTTTTGTAAAACAATGTTAATTTTTCGTGCCGTTAGGGCCTGTTCCTCCCGTCAGCTTCGCTGATACCGCCCTTATCGCAAGGAGGCTGAAATCCTATTCGGTTTAAATCAAACAGTCAGCACGCCGTCATCGGAAATAAGCAGAATAAGAATATCCTCCTCGGCACCCGTTTCGGCATTGATATAGACTAAAATCGCTTCATCGTCGTCTGACTGGCACTTGAATTCCCAGCAAAGCTTTTCCTCAACGGCGTCGGTAGGGATAAGTGCAAGCTGGTTGCTTGTTGCTCTTAAGAAGGGCGAGAGCTTTTGCTGCGCTTCTACCTGAGAGACTGTCGGCTCGGGAAGACTGCGGTCGTAGTGGTTTACAATAAAGCCGCGTGCGTCGAAGCCTAAAATCTCGCCGTTATCGAGTGCAACCGATACTTTAATAAGGTCGGTGTAGCAGATAACGTCGCCGTCAACATAGGCAAAGTTAACGCACAAAACGTTGTTATATTCCTCGTAATAGGTTGACCTCATGTTTTCAATACCCAAAGAGTCGAGATAAAGTCTTGCACGGCGCACTGCTTCCTCGTTTTCAAGCTCGTCGTCTAACACGTTTCGGGATTTTAACATATAGCTTAAATACCCGCCCTGCTTGGTAACTGCGGCATAGCCGTTTTCAGACCGGAAACAATATGACGGCATCTTGCCCTCCTCGCCTGTTTCGCTAAGCTGAAGCTCCCACGCCTCAAGGTTCAAGGCACGAGCTGCTTTTTCGGCGGCTTCTTCCTCGTCAACCTCTTTGGCACCCTGCGTCATCTTTGGCGTTTTTTCAAGAATATGGTCGGAGTAAGGGCCGTCGTAAATAAGCTTGGGCATCTCGTCAAAGCCGCTTTCAAGGTTTGTCAAATCCTCTGAAAATCTGAAATCCTCAATGTCGTCAAGCTTGTCAAAAATTTCAGATAAATCCTCGTCCTGCGACAGGATCTTGCCCTTAAGCTCCCACAAGGCCTCGCTGAACTTGGTTGCGGCACTGCTTAACGAGTTCAGGTTATCGGTGTCGGAAATCTGGTGTGCATCCCCTCTTGCCGCCTTTTCGCTGAGGGAGTAGGCATAGTTGCCCACCTGCGAGAGAAACTTGTTCGTGCCTTCTAAATCCAAAGAAGAAACAGGCAGCTTTAAAAGCGCTTCTTTGGCTGTGTCTGCCGAGGTGATAAGCTCGCTTGAAAGGCGCGCCATCATTGCGGCGTCGTTCGAGTATTTGCCCTTGGTTAAAGCCGAGGAGATTTTGTCTGCGCTTGCGGCAAGCTCTTCAACAGCCTCGCGGTAGCCTGCCTCGATGACATAGCTCATTTTTTCAACCTTTTTCATGTAAACAAAGTTTGCCGCCGCTAAAACAAAAATTAAGGCAAGCGAAAAGGAAATCACTCTGACAAGCCCACGGCGAGAAATCTCAAAAAGCATAAAATAAACCTCCAATAAAGATTGTTGATTTTATTATTTCTTACATTTTTAAGATTACTCATATATAAAATGTACCAAAAAAGTTTAAGATTTTTTTACATTTTCGTCTTAATAATGTTTGCATTTTTTATTAAAAGAGGTTATAATGACAATGTAGGCTTTTTTAGGCGACGAATTTACAACATCGGAGGAATTTACAATGCTCGTATCAGCAAAGGAAATGCTCAACAAGGCACGTGCCGAACATTATGCTGTCGGCCAGTTCAACATTAACAACTTGGAATGGACCAAGTGCATTCTTCAGACCGCTCAGGAGCTTCAGGCTCCCGTTATCCTCGGCGTATCCGAGGGTGCAGGCAAGTATATGTGCGGTTACACCACCATCGTTGGCATGGTTGAAGGCATGATCAAGGAGCTCGGTATCACCGTTCCCGTTGCTCTTCACCTCGACCACGGAACATTTGAAGGCGCAAAGGCTTGCATCAATGCAGGTTTCAGCTCCATCATGTTCGACGGTTCTCACTACCCCATCGAAGAAAACATTAAGCTCACCACCGCTTTGGTTAACACCTGCGACGTTTTGGGTATCTCCCTTGAAGCAGAAGTTGGCGCTATCGGCGGCGAAGAAGACGGCGTTGTAGGCGCAGGCGAATGTGCAGACCCCAAGGAATGCAAGATGATCGCTGACCTTGGCGTAACCATGCTTGCTGCAGGCATCGGCAACATTCACGGCAAATACCCCGAAAACTGGGCAGGTCTTTCCTTCGACACCTTGGAAGCTATCAACAAGGAAGTCGGCGAAATGCCTCTCGTTCTTCACGGCGGTACAGGTATCCCCGAGGATATGATCAAGAAGGCTATCTCTTTGGGCGTTGCTAAGATCAACGTTAACACCGAATGCCAGCTTGCTTTCCAGGCTGCTGTCAGACAGTACATTGAAGAAGGCAAGGACCTTGTTGGCAAGGGCTTCGACCCCAGAAAGATCCTCGCTCCCGGCTGTGAAGCTATTAAGGCAACAGTTAAGGAAAAGATGGAAATCTTCGGCTGCATCGGCAAGGCTTAATACGTACTTCTTTACACCCCTCATTCTCTCAAATGAGGGGTGTTTTCCTTGCCTTGTTCGACGAAGAAGGCAAGGACCTTGTTGGCAAGGGCTTCGACCCCAGAAAGATCCTCGCTCCCGGCTGTGAAGCTATTAAGGCAACAGTTAAGGAAAAGATGGAAATCTTCGGCTGCATCGGCA
>JAZSPX010000058.1:0-9393 GCA_045537675.1 Candidatus Faeciplasma sp.
AGAACAAAATCCTTTCGTGACTTATCAAGCTCGCTCAACACATCGTCAAGCAAAATTACAGGCATGTCAGAAGTTTCTTCAAACAGAATGTAAGCCTGCCCCAGCTTTAAACACAGCGCCGCCGAGCGGTTCTGCCCCTGCGAGCCATATTCACGCGCCGAAATGCCGCCGATGTTTATTAAAATATCATCTCGGTGAATACCGACGGTTGTAAAACCCAAGCGAATATCCTCTTGTCTTGTTTTATTAAGCTCCTGCAAAAAGATGTCTGCCATCTCGCCGTTATAATCGGTCTGGTTTTCCAAATCCTCAAACACGGTCGAGGCATAAATAAGCGTCATTCTTTCGCGCTGTTTAGAAATTTCGTCGTAAAGCTGACCCGAAAACAGCCCCAGCTTTTTTACATAGTTATATCTTAAAACCGATATATAGGACCCAAGACGCGCAAGCTGAGTGTCCCACACGTCAAGCTCGTCAGCCTTGGAAATGCCCATTGCAATATTTTTTAAAAGGGTATTGCGCTGCATTAAAACAGTTTCATACTTCGCCACGGTTTTTGCATATTGCGGTTTTATCTGCGAAATGCAAAGGTCGATGAAACTTCGTCTTATATCGGGCGAGCCTTTTGAAAGCTCCAGATCCTCTGGCGTGAAGACAACGCATTTTAACACGCCAAACAAGTTTGAAAGCGAGCGCACCTTAACGCCGTTCAAAAGAATTTTTTTCTCTTTCGTCGATTTCTGAAGCGTTACCGAAATGTTCTGCTCGCGCACGCTGTCTTTAAACACAATGTCGATTTTTGCAATGTCACGCTCGAACCCGATAAGGTCGGTCTGTCTTGTTGTTCTAAAGCTTTTTGCGCCCGACATAAGCCAGATAGCTTCAATCAGGTTTGTTTTGCCCTGTGCATTCTCTCCACAGATAATGTTCACCTTTTCTTCGGGAGAAATATCAACCTCGCACAGGTTTTTAAACCCGTCAACACTTATTTTTTTAATAATCATTTAACCATCAGTTCAAGGTCGATTTCTTCAATGGTAATTCTATCGCCCGCACGGATTTTTTTGCCGCGCATCAAGCAAACCTCTCCGTTCACTTTAACTTTTCCCATTGTAACAATCTCTTTTGCGATGCCGCCTGTTTCGGCAACACCGGCAAATTTCAATAAAGAATCGAGCTTGATAAATTCGTCTCTGATTTTTACTTCTTCAATACTCATAAATAATCCAATCTTTCAACAGTTTTTATAAAATGTGTTGAAACTTATTCAGCCTTAAGTCTTACAGGAAGAACAAGATAGGTGTATTCGTTATCTTTGATAGGTACGATCTTCATGGGAAGATTTCCGCCGTTCATTAAAAGCTTTATCTTATCGTCAGAAATAGCCTTTAACGGGTCTAAAAGATATTTGCAGTTAAAGCCGATCTCAATCTTGGGGCCTGCAATGTCGGCAGGAATTTCATCGAAAATCTTACCGATAGAGGTCTGACAGCTGATTTTTAAAGCACCGTTGTCAAACACACATCTTACAGGGCTTTTAATTCTTTCATTGATAAGAAGTGATGCACGCTCCAAGCAGTTTACAAGCTCGCGCTTTTCAATAATAACCTCTGTCACGCTGTTATTGGGGATGGAACCGCGGTAGTTATGGAATTCACCCTCGAGCAAACGTGTGAAAACAGTGTAGCCGTTAAAATCGAAAACAATGTGCTTTTTAGAAACTCTTAAGTCGCACAAAAGCTCGTCGTCATCTTTTAAAAGCTTAGAAACCTCGTTCAGGGTCTTGGAGGGGACAACAAACTTAAAGTTCTTGTCGTTCTTAATAGCTTCTGTTCTAACAGCTAATCTGAAGCCGTCGATAGCTACCATGTTGAAGTTATTATCAACGATCTCGCAAAGCTCGCCCTTTAAAATGGGCTTGGTGTCGTTCTGCGATACAGCGAATATTGTCTGGTTGATCATGCTCTTTAAAACAGACTGTGAAACGGTAACCGTATTTTCATCAATAAATTCGGGGATAACAGGATATTCAGCAGCAGAAACAGCGCTTACTGTATATTCGGTTACGCCGCCGATGATGGTTACAGCCAAATTCTCGGCAATGTCAATTTCAATTTCGTCTGTCGGCATCTTTTTAATGATTTCAGAGAAAAGGCGGGAATTGATGATGATTTCACCGCTGTCCGAAGATATAACCGGAACAAATGTCTTGATGCCGATTTCAAGGTCGTAACCTGTAAGCCAAAGGGTGGAATTTTCAAGGCTTAGCTTAATACCCTCAAGTGCGGGGATCGTAGACTTGTCAGCCACGGCTTTTGAAACGTTGATTAAAGCTTCATAAAGGCTTTGTTTGTTGCAAATAAGTTTCATGTTGAAATCTCCTTTTCGTCCGAGATGTTTTTTCGTTTTTTTTCTTTGAAATAAAGAAAGAATATATAATTATTTAGTTATAGTATTAGAGGCTGTTGAAAAGTTGAAAAGCGGTTTTTGCCGTTTATTGATGGGGTTTTGCCTCTCAACAATGAAAATTAAGAAATTTTGAAAACTGTTAAAAGAATTTTTTGGTGTTAAAAGCTTTGAAAACTGCTTGTTAAATGTCGAAAACTCTTTGAAAAACGGGTTTTTTTAAACAAGCGGCTGTTGAATTGAATTTTCTAACACCAAAAAGTGTGGACAAACCCTTGTAAATAAACGGTTTTTACCTGCTAAAGTGTGTTGAAAAGCTGTTAGCTTGCCTAAATTGTCTTAAGGTTTTTAATCAGGTCTTCAATCGTTTCTTTAAGGTCGTGGTTGGTTGTCATCATTTCTTTAACATTGGCATAAGAAATTGTCATAGTCGAGTGATTTCTGTGGAATTCATTGCCGATTGCGTCGAACGACATTCCCTTAACCTCACGGATTATGTAGATTGCAACCTTTCTGCCCAAAGAAATCTGTGCGTTGCGGTTTGCCGAGCGCATATCGTCGACAGTTACGCCGAAGGCAGCACCAACGTCGGTAAGAATTCTGTCAACGGTAATTTCTGCGGGCTGAGAGTCGATGAGCGTTTCTTTAATAACTCTCTGTGCCATCGAAATAGAGGGCGACTCGTTAGAGAACATTGTCAAGCCTTTAATTTTGTTTACTGCACCCTCTAACTGGCGGATGTTATTTTTGATTTTCTCGGCAATTATTCTTGCAACGCCTTCGGGCAACGTAAGGTCCAAAAGCTCGGCCTTGCGCTGAACGATAGCCATTCTGGTTTCAAAGTCCGGCGGCTGAACGTCGGCCTGTACGCCTAACGAGAAGCGGGTCTTAATTCTTTCCTCCAACTTTTTAATTCTGTTGGGCGAAATATCCGAGGTCAGAACGATCTGCTTTCCTCTTTCATAAAGGGCGTTAAAGGTGTGGAAGAATTCTTCCTGTGTCATTTCCTTGCCGGCAATAAACTGAATATCGTCAACCAGTAGGAAATCTGCCTTACGGTATTTTTCGTGGAAGTCGATGGTGTTCTTTTCGGAAACGGCACGCACAAGTTCGTTGGTGAAGCTTTCACCCGTGGTGTAAATAATGTTAAGGGTGGGGTGGTTTTTTCTCACCTCGTGCTCGATAGCGCGAAGTAAATGAGTTTTGCCAAGGCCGGAATCACCATAGATAAACAAAGGGTTAAAAACAGCCTTGTTTATCTGGTTGCTTAAGTTGTTCTTGCCCGAAACGGCAATACAATAAGCATAGGCAAGCTCGTTCGATTTGCCTTTAATGAAGTTTTCAAAGGTGAGGTCATAATCGGACTTGCTGTGGCTTGCCATAAGGTCAGCCATTCTGCGCTCGATTTCGTGGAAACCGTCGCCCTTCTCCTCGTCCTCTTTCAAAAGGAAAACTACGTTGACGCTAAAGCCCATAACTTCTTCAAAGGCTTTTAAAAATACGTCCTTATAATAATCCTCGACAGTGGTTTTAATGAATTCGTTTTCGGCAAGCAAATATGCCGTATTTTTTTCAAGCTTTAAGGGTTCAATGGTTGAAACCCAGCGCTGATAACCGATTTCGCTGACCTTAGGGTCGGCCTGCATGACGCGTTTTACGTTTTCGTATAGTTTAACAAACGAGTTCATGATCTTTTAATTTTCCTTTCCAGATTGTGATGTATTTTGCCGTTAAAATTCTCCTCACGGCTATATAGGCAGACAGTTTCCCATCATTACATTTATGTATAATAGTATACTACATTCTTACCCATTTTTCAAGAAAAATATATTATAAATAGTATACCTGATTTTGTTTATTTCAACGATTTTCAGAAATAAACTTTAAAATAAAAGCACTTAGGGGGTGAAATTTCAATTAATCTATTGACAATTAGCTTTAAACTATTGTATAATGCTAAATTGCAAGGGTATCCGACTGAAGTTTTCTTCAAGTCTTAACGTAATTGCCCGAACCTAATGGGCATGCCCATAAAAAATATGGACAAGGAGGCAAGCGAAAATGGCTCAGATTAAAAGAACATATCAGCCCAAGAAAATCCACAGAAAAAAAGAGCATGGTTTCTTTAAGAGAATGGCTACCAAGAACGGTCGTAAGGTATTAGCTCGCAGACGCGCTAAGGGCAGAGCTAAGCTCACTTACTAATTTCTTAAGACCCAAAGTAGGTCTATGACCACATTCAATTGTGGTCTTTCTTTTTAGTAACGCTTTTTTCTAAATCGAAATTACAGGTGGTTTAAATGCTATATACCGAAACGCTTAAAGACTCGAAGGTTTTTTCAAGGCTTTATAAAAAGGGCAAGTTTGTTGCCGATTCAAGTGTTGTGGCTTACTATATGCAAAACAGACTGCCTGTAAATCGGTTAGGAATTACTGCCGGCAAAAAGCTTGGCAATGCAGTTACACGAAACAGAGCGAAACGAATTCTTCGCGAGGCTTACAGATTATCAGAGCTTAAAGTTCCGATTGGTTATGACATCGTATTAGTAGCTCGCGAGGGAATTAAAGACAAAAAAACCAATGAGCTTTTCGGCTATATCAGCCGGCTCGCAAAAGAAATGAACAAGGCAAAGTGAAAAAGATTTTAGAGATTCTGGTAAAATTCTACCGTAAAATTATTTCCCCGTTAAAACCGCCTTGCTGCAAGTATTATCCGACATGCTCGACCTATGCGCTGGAAGCTTTGAAAAAGCACGGTGCGATAAAGGGCAGTATCCTCGCTGTGTGGAGGGTATTAAGATGCAACCCGTGGAGCATGGGCGGAGTCGATTACGTCCCCGAAAAATTTCACCTTTACACCTTAAAAGGGGAAAGAAAGAGAAACCCCAACTATACAACTGTTGACATCAACACTTCGATGAACGAAGTTGAAAATACGGAGGATATCTGATGTTTAGACTTATCGCGTGGCCTTTTGGTAAGCTTTTGTGGCTTTGCTATCTGGTCATTAAAAACTATGGTATTGCGCTTTTTGTTTTTACACTTTTAATTAAGTTAATAACGCTGCCTTCGTCTGTTAAGCAGCAAAAAAGCATGGCTAAAATGCAAAGGCTTAACCCCAAGCTTGAACAGATTAAGAAAAAATATGCCAACAACAAAGACAAGCTTAACGAAGCAACAATGGAGCTTTACAATCAGGAAAACGTAAATCCGATGGGCTCCTGTCTGCCTATGATCATTACTTTCGTTTTGCTCTTTGCTGTTATCGAGGTAGTTTATGCCCCTCTTACCTACATTTCGGGCATCGATTCTGCCAAGATCGAGGCTGCAAGCACGACTGTAAGCGAATATTACACCGCAAGCTCGGCATTGAAAAAGGATACCGACGAAGCATTCGGCGGCGACGGCATTACCGTCAGCGAGCTTTTGGGCGCAGAAGTTGACCTCACCGAAAAGCTTATGTCTTATGAAGACGTTGCAAAGCTTGGCGAGGAAAAGGTTGCGCTTATTTCCGAAACTTTAATTGCAAACCCCGGATTGGATGAATATTTCACTGACACCACAAAGGTATCGGACAGACTTATTGCCGGCGGAAACACAACAAGAGCCGAACTTTTGGTGCTTAGTGTTGCAAGAGATTACCCTGCGTTGTTTGATGCAGAGGTTGCTTCCTTCTGCAACGATTTTGACTACACCTTCTTGGGTGTTTACTTGGGTGCATACCCCAGCTGGAAGTCTGTTTTGGTTCTCATCCCCATTCTTTCATTGATTTCACAGCTTGCTATTACCATCGTTTCTCAGTATTATAACAAGAAGAACGGCATGTCCAGCGGTAACTCGGGCATGAATGCAATGCTTTACGTAATGCCCCTGTTCTCCTTCTGGATCGCATTCAGCTTCCCTGCAGGCTTGGGTATCTACTGGATCTTCTCGAGCGTGTTGCAGCTTTTGCAGACTGTCGGTCTTAACCTTTACTATAACCCTGCAAGAATGGAAAAGATTCTTGAAAAGGAAAAGAAGAACGCTAAGAACAAGCGCCCCTCGCTCTATCAGCAGATGCTTGAGCAGCAGAAGGCTCAGCTTGCCGAAATGAACGGCGGCAAGGCACCCGAAAAGAACGCCCTGACCGAGGTTGAGGACGACATTAAGCTTTCTAAGGCTGAAAGAAAAGAGCTTGAGCGCTTAAGAATCAACGAGGCAAGAGCCAGAGTTGAAGAGCTTTACGGCGATGATTATACAGAAGAAGAGATTGAAAAGATCAGGGCCGCAAGACAGCGCATGGCTGAACGCTATGGCGACGAATATAAAGAAAACTGATAACAAACAGTGTGATTGAATTTTTGCCCTCCATATATACGTAAAAAACGGGGTCAGCTTGTACGCAAACGTACAAGTTGCAATAAAAAAGTTTTCAAAACCCCCGTGGAGTCCAAAAATTTACCCTGTTAAATATATTAAGGAGAGAAAACAGTGAAGCAGATTTTTACCGCAAAGACTGTTGACGAGGCTAAGGCTTTGGCTGTTAGCACCTTTAACGTCGACGAGTCGAGAATTACATTCGCCGTTTTGGAAGAGCCCAAGAAAACACTTTTCGGCGGCTTGAAGGGCGAAGCAAGGGTTGAAGCCGAATATGAGCTTACAAGACCTGAAATTGCAGCAGAGTACATTAAGGACGTAATGGTTGCCATGGGCTTTGAAAAGCCCGAAATTGAAATTTCGGAGATCGAAGGCGGCTCGCTCTTAAACATTTTGGGCGAGGGTGCCGACGGAATCATCGGCAGACGCGGCGAGGTTATCGACGCTATCCAGTATCTTGCCTCTTTAACCTGCAACAAGACAAGCAAGGACTATTACAGAGTTTCTACCGACTGCAACGGCTTCAGAGCAAAGAGAAAGGTTCAGCTTGAAGAGCTTGCAAAGAAGATGGTTGCAAAGGCCAAGAAGACCGGCAGAACCGTTGCACTTGAGCCTATGAACCCCTATGAAAGAAGAATTATTCACGCTGCAGTAAGCGAGATCGAGGGAGCTACTTCCCGTTCGACAGGTGAAGAACCTTACAGAAAGGTGCTTATTTCCTCGACCGAAAAGAGAAGCTATCGCGGCGGCGACAGAAACGACCGCAAGGGCGGCCGCGGAAGAGGCCCAAGAAAGCCTCGTGAAGAATTTAAGGCAAGAAGCCTTGATATTTCCTCCTCGTTCGAGAAGGATTATAAGAAGCCGAAGCCTGAGGATGAGATTGGCTCGGGCCTCTACTCGAAGATCGAATTTTAATGCTTGGGCGGCTTTCCGGGTTTTGGGAAGTCGCCTTATAATTGTTTATTGAGTTTTTGATGCATAGCTCGGGGCGAAGCCCTGTGCGCTCCCATTAGGAGCGCACACCCCAAAGCGCCAAAGGCGCTTTGGGGCAAGCCCGCCGCAGGCGGGCGGGGCTTCGCCTTCGCAGCAGATTTTGATTTAAAAGGGAGGGTGCAAAGTGAGCACAATTTGCGCAATTTCGACAGCGCAGGCTGTTGGCGGAATATCGCTTATACGTCTTAGCGGCGAAAAGGCAGTTGCTATTGCCGACGAACTTTTTGTTTCGTTCGACGGAAAGCGTGTCAGCGAAATGCAGGGCCACACCTGCAAATATGGCAAAATCGTTGCCGAAGGCGAAGTTTTGGACGACGTTTTGCTTACGGTGTTCATAGCGCCCAGAAGCTATACGGGCGAGGACACGGTTGAAATATCCTGCCACGGCGGACTTTTTGTAACAAAGCGTGTTTTGCGTGCCTGCATTGAAAAAGGCGCCGAGCCTGCAGCCGCAGGCGAATTCACAAAGCGTGCGTTTTTAAACGGCAAGCTTTCTTTAACCGAGGCCGAGGGTGTTGCAGACATCATCTCAGCTCAGGGCGAAAGCACACTTAAAAGTGCCCGCCTTATGCACGAGGGTGAGCTTTATAAATCGGCACGCAGGGTTTGCGACAGGCTGGTCAACATTCTGGGTTCGCTTGCAGCGTGGACTGATTACCCCGACGAGGATATACCCGAAACTGACGATGCCTCGCTTTTAACAACGCTCGAGGGGTGCGAGACCTCGCTTAAAAAAATTCTTGCCGATTATGACTCGGGCAGAATTTTTCGAGAGGGCATAGATACCGCCATCGTCGGCAAGCCAAACGTCGGCAAGTCAACACTTATGAACGCTTTGCTTGGATATGAGAGAAGCATTGTTACCTCGGTCGCCGGAACGACAAGAGATATTGTCGAGGAGTCTGTGCGATTGGGCGACGTTATTTTGCGCCTTAGCGACACGGCAGGCATTCACGAGTCATCGGACGAGGTAGAGTCGATTGGCGTTAACCTTGCCAAAAAGAAAATTGATTCGGCTGAGTTGATATTGTGCGTGCTCGACGGCTCACGCGAGCTTGACGAAAACGACCGTGAGCTTTTAAAATCTGTTGAAAACAGAAGGCATATTGTGCTTGTGAACAAGTCAGATCTGCCTCAGAAAATAGACAATGAGTATATTTGCAGTGAGAATATACTTTATGTATCGGCAAAAGAGCGTGACGGGCTTGAAAAACTGCGCCAAATGGTGTTTGACTTGTTCAAGCTTTCGGGCTACGATTCCTCGCCTGCGGTGTTTGCGAACGAGCGCCAGAAGCTTTGCTGTGAGAAGGCGCTTAAGCACGTTAAGCTTGCGCACGACGCTTTGATGATGGGTCTGACGCTTGACGCCGTGACCATTGACATTGACGAAGCGGCAAATGCTTTGCTTGAACTGACGGGTGAAAAGGCAACAGAAGCGGTTGTTGACGACGTGTTCAGCCGCTTTTGCGTCGGCAAGTAGTAAAGCGAGTTACCTTTACAGACTTTGATAAAACTTGAAACATACTGCGCAGGCGAAGCCTGCCCACCGCCCTTTAAGGGCGGCGGGCTACCCCAAGGCGGAACGCCTTGGGGCGTCCGCGGCTTTGCCGCGCCCGGGGCTTCGCCCCGCACAGCACA
>JAZSPX010000216.1:0-7145 GCA_045537675.1 Candidatus Faeciplasma sp.
CATATACTACCGATGAAGTTAAAATAACTCACTTCATTGAAGACGGTGTTGCATATTACAGGGAAATACCTATAAAATAAATGAGAATTTTTAAATAAAACCACCGGTTCAACCGGTGGTTTTGTTTTTGTTATTCAATATCGAAGCTATAACCTCGCAGAAAAGTAAAACTGTAATAACAACCGCAATCGGCGTGAAATAAGCAACACCAAACATCAGCGGCATAAGCGAAGTGATAACCGCAATTAAGGAGACGACAGTTATCGCGCTTTTAAGCTTTTTCTTTGGCAGAAAAACATAAATCAGCGCTAAGATCAGAATAATTACAGTTAAAATTGCGGTTAACAATGGGCCGAAGTTTGCATAACCATATGGAGTCAGATCGAAATAAGAATAAGTATGAATGTCAATTCGTTCAGCTTCGGACGCAAAACGCAGAACCGCACCATAGGGGAGGGCTTCAAAAATAACTGCAACAACAGGTAAAATGGCCAATAAAATCCGTTTTCTCATGAAATAACTCCCTTCTCGCCTTTAAACTCGGGTATATATGCCTTATCCGCCGCATCGCGCTGTTGAGAGAAACCGTCGAACCCAAGCTTGTTTATCTCATCAAGCACGCTGTTATATTCAAAGGTCGAAACCCGTCTTGAAAGCTCTTTATAATCAAAGCTTCGGTGCATCGGCACATATTGACTCATCGCACTAATCAAAATCTCATCACGCTCAAAATGCTTTGCAAGCTCGTTCATAATTCTAATCGAATCGTGACGCATTGCGGGCAGCACCAAATGCCGCACAATAACACCTTTTTTAATTATACCGTCGTCATCAAACTGCGGCTTGCCGACCTGCTTAACCATTTCTTTAATTGCTTCAAGTGCGGTTTCAAAATAATCCTTGCATCCCGAATATTTAAGCGCAAAATCATTGTTAAAATATTTAAAATCGGGGAGGTATACGTCGACATAACCTTCAAGCATTTTAATTGTCTCAACGCTTTCATATCCGCCGCAGTTGTAAACAACAGGAATGTTTAATCGAGGTTTGACAATATCAAGCGCCTCGATAATTTTGGGTACGTGAGGTGTCGGGCTGACAAGGTTAATGTTATGTGCCCCTTTATTTTGCAGTTCTATAAAAATATCAGCAAGCTCGTTAACGCTGATATTATAGCCCTTGTTTTCCTGGGAAATTTCATAGTTCTGGCAAAAAAAGCACTTAAGCGTGCATCCTGAAAAGAAAACAGTGCCCGAGCCGCTGCTGCCGCTTATACACGGCTCCTCCCAAAAATGTAAATCAGCTCTTGCAATCCTTAAAACGTCACTTTGGTTGCAAAAACCAACCGAATTTGTTCTGTCAACTCTGCATTTTCTTGGGCAGAGGGTACATTCATTATATATACTCATATCGTTTCAGCCAAATAAACAAACGGATAACTGTCTCTTAGAGTTTCAAAAGCTGTAAAGGCAACTTCCTTGTCACTAAATAATCCATATACGCACGAGCCGCTTCCGGTCATTAAGGCACCGTCGGCTCCGCATTTAATAAGTCTTGCTTTAATCACGGAAATTTCTTCGTTATCAATCGCACGCTCAAGGTCGTTAGCCAACAGTTTTGTTATGTCATTGCCTAAAGATATAGCTTCCACCATATTGTCCGAGGCATTGGCAGAAGCAACCTGCTTTTCATCAAACATTTTATATGCAAGGGGAGTAGAAATCCCGAAATTTGGCTTAACAAGCAAAACATAGTGCTTTTTTAATGCGTTAAGAGGGGTTATAACCTCACCCATACCCTCACACAATGACGTTTTTGATACAATACAAAAAGGTACGTCTGCACCAACACCGGCGCCAATTTCACACATATCTTCAAGCGAAAGGTTTGTTTCAAACATTTCATCAAGAAGTTTAATAACTGTTGCAGCATCGGCTGACCCTCCGCCTAATCCTGCCTCAGATGGTATGTGTTTATCAATATGAATTTCAACTCCGCATTTTGAAACTTGCGTAAAGTCAAAATACTTTACGCAAGCTTTATATACGGTATTTCGCTCATCACATGGCACCATGCTGTCAGAACACTTAATTGTTATCTTATCATCATCGGTTTTTCTTATTTTAATCTCATCAGCCAAAGAAATAGGCTGCATAACCGACTTGATCAAATGATAACCGTCATCGCGTCTGCCCACAACGTCAAGTGTCAGGTTAATTTTTGCGTTAGCATAACCGCACAGATATTCCATTATTTCTTCTCCGCTTCAAGCTCTTCAACAAATTCTTTGATCTTGCCGATTGCTTCTTTCAAATGCTTCTGCGAATATGCATAAGATACACGAATGTACCCTTCGCCGCAGTCGCCGAATGCTGTACCGGGAACAACTGCAACACGCTTGGAATATAACAGCCTTTCGCAGAATTCATCACTTGTCAGTCCTGTCGATTTAATGCAGGGGAATACGTAGAACGCACCCTCGGGCATGAAGCAGCTAAGGCCTATTTTGTTAAAAGCATCAACCAGATATCTGCGTCTTGTATCATACTCCGATACCATCATCTTAACGTCGTTGTCACAGTTGGTCAAAGCTTCAATAGCTGCATACTGGCTGACAGTAGGTGAGGACATGATGCCGAACTGATGAATTTTTAATGCCTGTTTAATAATCGGTGCAGGGCCGCACATATATCCAAGTCTCCAGCCTGTCATGGCAAATGCTTTCGAGAAGCCGTTAACATAGATAGTTCTTTCTTTCATACCTTCCAAAGATACAATTGAAAAATGCTCTCTGCCATATGTCAGCTCTGAATAAATCTCATCAGTCAATACAATAATGTCAGTATCCCGCAAAATTTCAGCAATAGGTTCTAAATCTTCCTTCGTCATAATTCCGCCTGTGGGGTTGTTCGGGAAGGGAAGAACCAACAGCTTTGTTTTGTCGCTGATTTTCTCTTTAAGCTGTTCGGGTTTAAGCTTAAAGTTATCTTCTTCCTTTGTTTCGATAATCACAGGCACACCGCCGGTAAGTTCTACAATAGGCTTATAGCAAACAAACGAAGGTTCAATGATAATAACTTCGTCACCCGGTTCAATAATTGTTCTGATCGTGAGGTCAATAGCTTCGCTGCCGCCGACAGTCACGATAATTTCATCGTTCGGGTCATATTCAACGCCTGTGTGCTTGTTTGTATAGTCGGAAATTGCGTTTCTTAGCTTGATTAAGCCCGAGTTAGCAGTATAGAATGTTTTGCCGCGTTCAAGCGCAACAATTGCAGCACGTCGAATGGGCCACGGTGTGTAAAAGTCAGGCTCACCAACGCCTAAGGATATTACGTTATCTAAAGTAGCAGCAATATCAAAATATTTTCTGATGCCCGAAGGCTTTATTTCACTTATCGTTTTACCGATAACCTTGTTGTAATCTATCATTATTTCGTGTCAAACCTTTCCGGTTAAATATAATTGCGCGCGTCCTTAGCTTCATCAACAAGCATAATTCCGTTTTCTTTATACTTTTGTAAGAAGAAGTGAGTTGATGTGGAAACAACACCGTCTATCGTTGCAAGACGCTGTGCTACATATGAAGAAACTTCTTTAATGTTCTGGCATCTGATAGTCACTGCCAAGTCATAACCGCCCGACATTAAAGCAACACTCTCAACCTCGGGGTACTGGGCAATGTGTCTTGCAATGTCGTCATAGCCCACCTGTGCCTGAGGGGTAACCTTAAGCTCGATGTAAGCAACAACTGCGTCCTTAGAAATAATATCTTCATCAAATATAGTGCTGTAACCTTTAATGGTGCCGCTCTGTTCAAGCTGGGCTATCATCGCGCTGATTTCAGCTTCCGATTTATCAAGCATAACTGCAAGCTCTGCGTTAGAAAGTCTGGCATTTGTTTTAAGTAAGCTAATAAGTCTGTCCATTAAAATACATCCTTCCGTTATAAAATCCAAGTTAAAATACTGAATTGATGTTCATATTATATCACTTTAATGCGATATAGTCAATCATTACAAAATATTGTGCATTTTATATCAATATATAAGAATATTAAACTTATTTTTTTACATAAAATTTACTAAATTCTATTGACTTATCAATTTTAGGGGCTTATAATACAAATGTTCGTGTAAGCAGAACACGGAAAATACTATAAGAAAGGTGAGTACAATGCTTAAGACTGCAGTTTTAAAAATTCATATTGCAATAGATCAGTTCAGCGGCATTAATGTGCCATCTCATAACTAAAACTATGTTTTGCCTCTGACTGAAAGGTTGGGGGCGTTTTTGTTGCAAGTGATTTTTGTTTTACTTTAGAAGGGGGGACCTTATGAAACATTTTGACGTGCTGCCCGAACTCGTGAAGAACGAGCTTTACAAGCGCGGTGTGCCGACTGATGAGCTTTTATATTGTGTAAAGGCCGATCTTGACGGCGAAGGCTGTTACATAGACGTTTATGTAACCTTCACTCAGAACACCTTGTTTGTAATTAAAGGCTATGAGGAGTACAGGCAGCTGACTTCAAAGGAAAGGTTTAAGGAAAAAGCTCAGAATGTTCCCGTATTGAAAAGCTTTTTCCACGGCACAACCATTCCGGAAATAATTGAATACAGAACAACAGATTATGATGAATATGATATTTCAAAAATAAAGCGAATTTACGTTCATCGTTATCAGAACTCGGCTCAGCTTGTTATAACCCTTTTGAACGATGGTGAGACCGAAAACTTCGAAGAGGGCGGATACTCAAGAAGCGATGCGTACGACCACGAGCATATCAATGTTCCAATCGCACGTTTCTCGTTGGGCTTTGCCGAAAAGTTTGAAAAATTCTGTGACAGAGTCAACATGACTCACCGTCACGAGGAGATTGATGACACCCTGTTAGACAGTGTTAAAACCCACTGCCCGACATGTCATCAGCCCTATCCCGACCCTAACCGTCCCGTTTGTCCGAAGTGTGTGGACTCAAGATCCATTTTCAAGCGACTCGCAGAAATGTTCAAGGATTTCAAGGGCGCTATCCTTTTAATCTTCATGACAATTTTAATGTCAAACATCTTTGCTGTTATCTCGCCGTGGTTCGGTTCAAAGCTTTTATATGACGACGTATTGACCGAGGGCGGAAGATATTACGGTCAGGTATTGTTTGTGATCCTGCTTATGTTCGCTACCGATATGTTAGGTAAGCTTACAGGCGTTGTCTCGGGCATAGTAACAGCAAAGGTCGTGCCCAAGGTTACACACCAGTTAAGAACAAAGATTTATTCTTCAATGCAGAATCTTTCTTTACAGTTCTTCACAAGCAAGCAGACAGGCTCGCTTATGTCCCGTGTAGACCGTGACAGTAACAACGTATATAACTTCTTTGTAGATATCGTGCCTTACGGTGTCGCAAACATCGTTAAGCTTGTCGGCGTTGTGGCAATCATGTTCACGTTAAGCCCTGTAATTTCTCTTTTAATTCTGACAATCATTATCTTTGTTCTGGCACTTGATAACTATCTTTACAAATCACAGCGTAAGCTTTACCGCAAGTTAGACGTTGCAATGCGCAGCCTGAACTCCGTATTGTCCGACGTTATGAACGGTCAGCGTGTTGTAAAAAGCTTTGCCAAGGAAGATAAAGAAATTAGACGTTACCGCAAGAAGAACAAGGATGCATATGAGGTTAATGACAGAATCAACAACCGAATTGCAAACACAATTCCTTTCATGTGGAGCTTCTATCGTTTGATCAGTACAGGTCTTTTCTGCTTTGGCTGTTACCTTGTAATGACAGGCCACTTTAAATACGGCACACTTACTGCTTTGCTTTCCTACACCAACATGGTTTACGAGCCTATCGACTTCTTCATGTGGATAGGTGACCGCTGGGCAAGATGTATGGACGCTGCATCCCGTATGTTTGAAATTTTAGATGCTAAGCCCACTGTTGCCGAAGCTGATGAGCCTGTAAGAATGGAAACCTTCAAGGGCGATATCGAATTCAAGAACGTTTCGTTTGAATATGAAGCGGGAAGACAGATCTTAAAGAATCTTTCCTTCAAGGTCGAGGGTGGACAGATGTTCGGTATCGTCGGTAAGACAGGTGCCGGCAAGTCTACAATTATCAACCTCATGGCCCGTATGTATGACGTTTCGGGCGGCGAGATTTTGATTGACGGCGTACCAATTAAAAAGATTGCGACAGAAGATTTGCGCCGTAACATCGGCATAGTTTCTCAGGAAACTTACCTGTTCATCGGCACAGTTGCCGATAACATCCGTTACGCTAAGCCCGACGCTACTATCGAAGAAGTAATCGAGGCTGCCAAGTCTGCAAACGCCCACGAGTTTATCACCAAGCTTCCCGACGGTTATAACACCAAAATCGGTTCGGGCGGTGTATCTCTTTCGGGTGGTGAGCGTCAGCGAATTTCCATCGCCCGTGCTATCATTCAGAATCCCAGTGTACTTATTCTTGACGAAGCAACCGCTTCAATGGATACAAGAACCGAGCGTAAGATTCAGGTAGCTATCGACGCGCTGAAAGAGGGCAGAACCATCATTTCCATCGCTCACAGACTTTCTACACTGCGTGATGCCGATATGCTCTGCGTAATCGAACACGGTGAGCTTAAAGAGCTTGGCACTCACGATACTCTCATACGTCAAAAGGGTAAATATTTCGAACTTTACAGACTCCAGTCGGATGCCTTGAAGTTCATTGAAATGGGTTAATTCTCAGTATATATAAAAGGAGGATTGTCAATGGATAATTCAGCTAATAAGGAATTAGAGCTTGAAAAGTTTGAAATAGACAGACTTGTGATTTTAGATGCTTCTAAGCTTAATTTCTATAAAGACCAGAGCGGTTTTATGTCGCTTAAGTTTGAAGGCAATGATTATTTCAATGTAAGACTCACTCGCTTAACGCCTTTCTATTCTAAGACTACATATATAAGTGTAGCTTATGAAAATGATGAAAGAGAATTCAAAGAAATCGGCGTTATTAAAGATATGAAGGAGCTTGACGACGAACAGTACAAGCTTTTAGACGATTATTTGGAATATAAATACTACATGCCTGAAATTACAAAGGTTCATTCAATTAAAGATAACTCCCGCGGTTTTATCTTTGTAGACGTTGAAACCA
>JAZSPX010000262.1:0-15808 GCA_045537675.1 Candidatus Faeciplasma sp.
CAAACGGGCTCGTATGCGATAACAACGTTTGCCATATCCTCAGCAGAGATGCCCTTGAATGCACGCTTGATCTGGATGGAGATAAGGTCGAAGGTGATGCCGTCCTTTCTCTCGTCAAGAGTCTCACCAACGCAAACGATAGCCTTGAGACCGTTTGCAAGAGCCTGAGCGGTTCTGAGGTTTACTGTCTGGTCGGTCTCTCCGAAGTACTGTCTTCTTTCGCTGTGACCGATGATAACGTATTCAACACCGCACTCCTTGAGCATTGCAGCAGAGATCTCGGCAGTGTAAGCACCGTTGTCCTTGAAGTGTACGTTCTGAGCACCGATCTTTACGTTAGTACCCTTTGTTGCTTCGATTGCAGCAGGGATGTCGATTGCGGGAACGCAAAGAACTATCTCACAAGCAGTCTTGCCTGCGTTAGCCTTTACGATCTCCTCGAGAAGCGCCTTAGCCTCTGCGGGAGTCTTATTCATTTTCCAGTTGCCCGCGATGATATATTTTCTATCCATTTTATAAGTCCTCTTTTCTATTATTTGTCGTTGAGACAAGCGATACCGGGAAGCTCAAGTCCTTCAAGGAATTCAAGAGATGCGCCGCCGCCTGTGGAGATGTGAGTCATCTTGTCAGCAAAGCCGAGGTTGATAACTGCAGCTGCAGAGTCGCCGCCGCCGATAACGGTGGTAGCGTCGGTTTCAGCCAAAGCAGCAGCAACTGCCAAGGTGCCCTTTGCCAAAACAGGGTTTTCAAATACGCCCATGGGGCCGTTCCATACAACGGTCTTAGCGGTCTTTACAGCCTCTGCAAAGAGTTCACGGGTCTTTTCGCCGATGTCAACGCCTTCACGGTCAGCAGCAATGCTGTCGGAAGATACGGAAACTACTTCAACGGGAGCATCGATGGGGTTGGGGAATTCAGCGATGGTAACTGTATCAACAGGCAAAAGAATGGTCTTGCCCAAGGTTTCAGCCTTTGCAAGCATTTCCTTGCAGTAGTCGATCTTTTCGTTGTCAACCAAAGACTTACCTACTTCGTAGCCCTTAGCCTTCAGGAAGGTGTAAGCCATGCCGCCGCCGATGATGAGGGTGTCGCACTTTTCGAGGAGGTTGGAGATAACGTTGAGCTTATCTGCAACCTTAGCGCCGCCCAAAATAGCAACGAAGGGTCTGACAGGGTCTTCAACAGCGTTGCCGAGGTAAGCGATTTCCTTCTGCATGAGGTAACCAACTGCGGTTTCCTTCACGAAATTGGTAACGCCTGCGGTGGAAGCGTGTGCACGGTGAGCAGAACCGAAAGCATCCATTACGAATACTTCGTTGTCAACGAGAGCAGCAAGTTCCTTAGCGAAATCTTCGCCGTTCTTGGTTTCTTCGTTGCCACGGAAACGGGTGTTTTCGAGAACTACGATGTCGCCTTCTGCCATTTCAGCAACTGCCTTCTTAGCGTTTTCGCCAACGACGGTATCGTCCTTAGCGAAAGTAACCTTAGCGCTTACAAGCTCTGCAAGTCTTGCAGCAGCGGGAGCCAAAGAGAACTTGTCTTCGGGACCGTTCTTGGGCTTGCCGAGGTGAGAGCACAAAACAACCTTTGCACCGTTTTCTACCAACTTGTTGATGGTGGGAAGTGCAGCGGTAATTCTGTTGTCGTTGGTGATCTTACCGTCCTTAAGAGGAACGTTAAAGTCAACTCTGACAAGGACCTTTTTGCCCTTAACGCTTAAGTCTTCAACTGTAACCTTGTTTAAACCTGCCATAAATATATCTTCCTTTCAAATTAAGTACTGGAATTAAGGTTGCCAAAAATTTAACAACCATAGTTATTATATTAAATTTGCGTGAAAATAGCAATAGTTTAGAGCTAATTTTTGATAGAAATTTGAGACTTTTTTGGGGTTAAAATGTGTTATTTTGACAAGAGGAGGTTAAGATATAACAAAAGCCGCCGTCCGAGGCGGAGCTTGGCGGCGGTGATACGCAGTTTTACGAAATATTTCGGTTTGGCGAAGCAAAATGCGAGGTGAAACCGAGCAAGAAATATTTGCATCGGCGGTGTAGGCAGTTGTCTTGCAAGCGAAGTGTAACCGCCGATTAGCCGCCGTCCGAAGCGGAGCTTGGCGGCGCGCCCCGAAGGGGCGCAGGCGGCAAGAGCGCTGAGGGTGGCGGCGGTAAGTTACCATGTATATTGAGTGAGCTTGCCTTCACGGGTGAGATCGGGGTAATCCCACTGGCGCAGAATCTCATAGGTTGCGATTGCAACGCTGTTTGAAAGGTTTAAGCTTCTAAGCTCGGGGCGCATGGGAAGGCGCACGCAGAAATCGGGGTTGTCGTGCAAAAGGGCTTCGGGCAGACCTTTATCTTCTCTGCCAAACAGAATGTAGCAGTTATCTTCATAGCTTACGTCGCTGTGAACGTGCTTGCCCTTGGTTGTGAAGTAGTAGTACTTCCCTCCCTTGGTTTTTTCGAAGAAGTCATCTAAGCCGTTGTAATAAGTTATGTCGAGCTTATCCCAATAATCGAGGCCTGCACGTTTGAGGTTTTTGTCTGTAACCTCGAACCCCATGGGCTTGACGAGGTGAAGGCGCGCGCCTGTTACGGCACAGGTGCGTGAGATGTTGCCTGTATTCTGAGGAATCTGCGGTTCGACCAAAACGATATTTAAATTCATGTCAATCCTCCGAAAAAATTACATTGCGTTGTAATCGGTATAGGTACGGTTATCGAAAAGCATGGGAAGGCACTTTTCGATCATCACGCCCTCGCGGGGGGAAATGCCGTAGCCGTAGGTAGTTTTGATGGTATGCTCGCAGAAGTCGGTAGCACGGCTCATGGCGATGGGAAGGCTGTCGCCGAGAATTAAACCGCCGGTTAAAACGCTTGCGAAAATATCACCCGTGCCGGGGTAATGCTTGGGTATCATGTCATATTTCACACGCCAATAGGCATTGTTTTTGCTGTCATAGCCGACGTTGCACATTGTGCCGTCTGCCATTAAAACGCTGGTGATTACGACAGTCTTGGGGCCTTTGCCCGAAAGGCGGGAGAGCATGCTCTTCATCTGCTGGACGGTGAGAGGAGCGACGGGGTAATCCTCGTTTAAAAGGATAGAAGCCTCGGTCAAATTAGGGGTGATTATATCGGCAACCGAGACAAGCTCGCTCATGCGCTTGCAAAGCTCGTCGGTATAGGTGCGGTAGCGCTTGCCGTTATCGCCCATTACGGGGTCTACGACCTTTAATGCGTTGGGGTATGCCTTGAAGAAATCAAGACAATGCGAAACCTGCTCGCTCGAAGCGAGGAAGCCTGAATAGATACAATCGAAATCGACGTCTGCGGTTTTATAGTGATTAAGCGCCTGGGGCATGAATTCGGTCATGTCTTTTAATACAACATCGCCGAAGCCGTTGGTGTGGCTTGATAAAACAGCGGTGGGAACCGAGCAAACCTGGATGCCCATGACCGACATGGTGGGCAGGATTACTGAAAGAGAGCATCTTCCGACGCCCGAAAGGTCGTGGATTGCGGCAACACGTTTATATTCTGTCATTTAAAATCAAATCCTTTCATTTGAAAGATGGGGCATGTTGTGTGCATGGGGCGAAGCCCTTGTCGGCGTCTTTGGCGCCGACACCCGGCACGTAAACGTGACGGGAAGACGTCAGCCGTCGCGCCGCAGGCGCGGTGGCTTACGTCGGGCTTCGCCACGCAGGCAGCTTGAATGCTGCAAACTGCAAAACAAAACGCACAACAAATCTTTGGTAAACATTTTACCACTTTTGAAGCAATAAAACAATTATTTCTAAGGTTATTTTCGCATATTTCGTATAAAATATCAGTGCGAAAACAACTTTGGGCAAAAAGTTGTCGAATTTGCCTATGAAAGGATATGTTAAAATGAATGTTTCTTCGTTGTTAAAGGGTGTTGCTGTGGGCATGGTAATGGGTGCTGCAACTTATGCGGTAACGAACGCTTCACGCTCGCAGAAAAAGCAGTTTAAGACAAACACAGTTAAAGCCGTAAAGTCTGTATCGAAAATGATGGACGGACTTGGCTCGATGTTCTGTTGATAAAATCACAAGAGAAAAGCCTGACGTTTTTCTGTCAGGCTTTTTGATTTACTTAATACTTCTCTTTTTAGGCTGTTTGGGCTGTTCCTGGGGGATTTCTGTTTCGGGAGTGTCAACAAACACGGCTTCACCCTCGGTTTCCTTATATGCAAATTCGGGGTTGTCCTCTCCTCTTTCGTCGTAATAGGGCTGAATGACATACTTTCTGATTATTGGGAAGCAGTTGAAGGCATACATAAGACCCAAGAACGACCGAACGATGATGAACACAAACGAGGTGTAGGGCCAGAACATTGCGATTGCAAGCAAAAGCAAAACTGTTACTGCAAGGTTGATGAAGCTGATTTTAACATCAATAGCAGTTAAGAGGAAGGAGTTTTTGATTATCTTCCAAAGGTTAAGGGTTGTAGAAACGATGAGAAGATAGATGTAGAAATGCATCATTAAGAAAATCAACGATGCTACAAGGCAGATTGCAAATGGAATGTAGAAAACGTTATTCTGCTCTGCCATGCTGAAATAAAGCGGGAATGCAAACGAAACCGCAATTACAAACACCGAGTCGATGAGGCCCATGATGTAGCCCTGTTTGAAATTGGATTTAAAAGCTTTCCAATAATCGTGCCAGAGGAAAACGGGACGCTCGCTTGAGATGTTTCTTAAAATCTTCATAAAGCCGCAAAGTGCAGGGCCGACTAATGCGGCAAGGAAAACAAATGCGCCGTAGAACACAACGTTGAAGGCGCCGCCCTCTAACCCGAGGTATTCAACCAAAAAGATAAGGCAGAAGGGCAAAAGCGACAAAAGAAAAATGAAATTAAGAATTATCAGCTTTGAGAAGTGGGAGCCGTAAAGCTCGAAGAATTTGAAGATAGGTGCCTTAGCGTCGGGGTTTTTAGAGACGCCGGGGCCTACCTTTTCGTATTTAGAGAAGAGTCCCATAAGTTTAACATCCTTTCAGATTTATATCATAGTGCGCAAGCGACAAGCCTTAGCAAAAGGCAGTTAAGCGCACTTAATATTGCAAGAACTATTGTGTGAATAACAAACTTGGCGGTATAATCGTGAATTTCGGTTTTAACGCCAAGGCGGTTTTCGTTTGTGACGGTGAGTGAGAAATAATAACCCGCCATTTTGATCGACTGCTTAGCCTGCGAAAGTATTACTGCGGTTGAGGCAACGGCAAAGGGCAAAAAAGCCGCAAGGTTTAACAAAACGTTTGTGCCCGAATATATCCCTCGCACACAGACACCGAGACCGACCCCGCGCACAGCACAAAGAATTAAAGAAACGGGCTGGAAGATCGCCCCGAAGCCGCTTAGGTAGATGATGACGACAAAAACCTCTGTAAAAACGAAAGACGACACAAAGGCATGCAGCCACTTGCCGTTGAGCAACGATGAAAGTGTGGCGTTAACGTTGGAAAAAGCGGCAAGGTTGGTTTTGGGTATAACCTCGCTTACGGCAACGCCAAGCGCAATGCCCAAGACCAGAGAAAGCAGGACGGCTGTTTGTGAAGTGAAAAATGTATTTCTCTTGTTGTAATATTTTACTGCTTGCATTCTATCCTCTCCTTTTATCAAATAATATGATTAAGGGACAGGCTAAATGACAGGTTGCGGGAATTTTACGGGCCGACGTCCGTCGACGGAGCTATGCCGCCGCAGGTGGCGTAGTCGTTGACGGGTGGAGGCAGTTGGCCGACTGCGTATGCATATCAATACATATTTGATTATACTCGGAAAATGGGACAATAGCAAGTAGTATTTGCGTAAGATTATAAAAAAAAGACCGACTATCTAAAAAAGATAATCGGTCGTGTAATTACTGTGCAGGTTCTTCGGCAGGTTTTTCAATGCCGAGCTGGGAGTAAAGATAATCGATTTCAGCCTGCTGTGCTTCGATAAGGTCTTCGTTATCGTCAATTCTGTCTTTAAGATATTGACCTGCCAAGCCTAACGAGCAAACGATTATAAGCATAAGGCTTATAATAATCATGAAAGCCTTGGTGACGTTTTCATCGCTGAAGACGAGGTTTTGGTCGCACTTTCTGACGCCCTTGAACGCGGTATCGAATGCTTTTAAGATAAAGGGAAGGAAAAGTGCCAAAAGGAAAATATCAACAGGGAGCTGAGCAAGATTTTTAATTGCGCGTGTGGGGAACAAAGCAAAGAAGCCCTTGCCGTAGTAGCTTGCGCTGACAAGTGTTGTTAAGAACAGGTTACATACGATTACAACAGACGTCTTTGCAACAACGATTCTGGGTAACATCCATTTATCGTTCATGGCGTTGTAAAGGAATAAGCCGTAGATTACGGCACCCAAAACCTCGATAAGAGTGTATCTTATATCGAATGCGCCAGAGGGCTTGATTATGAAGCCTAAGATATCGGTGATGAAGCCGGCAAGAGCACCGACTGTGGGGCCATAGAGCATGCCGATTGCCGAAAGCGCAATGAACGCAAACGAGATCTTCAGATTCTGCGTAACATCAATCGACAGTGTGAACTTAAGCACAAGATCGAGTGCGATGAGCATTGCTGTAACTGTTAAGCAGCGAATGCTTTTAAGTTCTTTTGCGGAACGAACGAACAAATTAAAAAAGCTTTTCATAGTTATCCTCCTTCTAAAGACATGATAAGCCTTGTTGCTTAAAATGCACAAACCCTTAAAAAGGAGCTATGAAAAGCTATGCACGTTAAGCGGGATGCGAAAACCGAACCGCAGTACACAAACGGTCTTTTCGTTCGGACAGCAACTCCCCGTCTGTCCGACACTCTTTTACGCTCGGTTTTCTACTCTTAGTGTTGTGATTGTTTTAAATATATAGATATCAGATTGCAAGCTCGCCCAAGAGGGTGTGCAAGCGTTCATCATATCTTTTCTTCATGCCAAGTGCTTCGACAATGTCGTAATCGACAAGCTTGCCGTTACGCATTGCAACAACACGGTTTTCGGCGCCTGTTGCCAAAAGCTCGATAGCGTAGTAACCCATCTTGGTGGCAACCACTCTGTCCCAGCATGTGGGAGAACCGCCGCGCTGAACGTGGCCGAGAATTGTTGCACGGGAGGTTACGCCCGTTTTAGCTTCGATCTGCTGAGCGATGGATTCGGAATTGCCGACACCTTCAGCAACGATAACAAGGAAGTGCTGTTTGCCGGTGGACTTTAAATATGCAATTCTGCCGCAGATTGCGTTGATGTCGTACTCTCTTTCGGGGGTAACAACTTCGATAGCGCCGGTGGCTGCACCAACGTTAACAGCAATGTGACCTGCGTGTCTGCCCATTACTTCAACAACAGAGCATCTGTTATGGGACATTTCGGTGTCCTTGATCTTGTCGATCATTTCGAGGGCTGTGTTCATTGCGGTATCGAAACCGATGGTGTATTCGGTGCACTGAATATCGTTGTCGATAGTTGCGGGAATACCTACGCACTTAACGCCGAGCTTGTAAAGGTCGAGAGCGCCGCGGAAGGTACCGTCGCCGCCGATGCAGATGAGAGAATCGATGCCTGCTTCATCGCAGCGTTTTTTAGCGAGCATCTGACCTTCCAAGGTGATGAAGTCGGTGCTGCGTGCGGTGAACAAGGAAGTGCCACCCTTGTGCATGATGTCAGAAACATCGCGGGGGCCGATTTCGAACATATCTCCTTCGATAAGTCCCTGATAGCCTCTGCGGATACCAATGACCTTATAACCTCTTGCCAGAGCGGAACGTGCAACAGAACGGATTGCTGCGTTCATGCCGGGTGCGTCGCCGCCGCTTGTAAGGATACCGATTGTACGAGACATAAAAAGTCCTCCTAAAAATATTAATAACATAAGAAAATATGAATTAAGCTATAGTACTGACTAATAAAGAATATCACAGTAAACTGGTAAAGTCAATAAGAAAGACGTGCCAAAATTAGACACGTCTTTATTAACACTTTTATATATTTTTACTCTAACCAACAACAGCAACATCGGAATATACGGAAACATCGACATAAAGGGTGTTACCTTCGGCGACGTTTATCATTCCGCCGACCTCGCTTAAGGTTTCGGGGCAGAATACGCCCAAGACATAATCGGACGGCATGAAGGGAGATTCGGTGTAACGGATTTCGTATTTGATGTTAAGAGCATCGAGAATTGCAATATATTCGTCTCTTGTCATGTTCATGCCAAGCTCGTTGACGTATGCAGGTATTTCAACAACAGCAAGACCCTTGCTGACGCTGATTTTGACCTTCTGAACGGGATAGAGGTTAGTTCCTTCTTCAATATCCTGTTCGAAGATGTAGCCTGCGCCGAACTCTTCGCTGTAATCGTAAGTAACCTCGAACTCCAAGCGTTCTTTCCATGTGTCGTTATTGGCGATGGAATCATATCTCTTGCCGATGAGCGAGGGCATGACAAACATGTTGCCTGTCTGGCTGGTGGGCTGGGTGCTTTGGGGTGTGACCGAGGTTATAGGCTCGCTTGAGGACACGGGAGGTTCGGTAGTAACAGGTGCATCGCTTACGAAACCGCCCGAGTTGGAGGGGTTATTTCGGTCCGGGTTATCTTCAGTTCCGCCGGGCAGAAGCATTGTTACGAGCATGAAAAGAGCTGCGGCTACTACGCCGATGAGAAGAATTGCGCCGATGATTGCGCCCACGCTCGAGCCTTTCTTTTTGGCAGCCTTCTTCTTTTTATTGGTGCGGTTGGGCACCTGAATGGGAATGGTCTGTGTTGGGGTGTGCTTTGCAGCCATATATTCGGGCTGTTCGAAAAGCTTGGTTACAAAGTCGGTAACGGTGCGGATTCGCTGGTCGCAGTTAAGCCTCATTGCTGAAACGATGACCTTTGAAACGTTGGCAGGAACGTGAGGGTTGATCTTTGCAGGCTCCATCAACGAATCCTTGCCGATTCTTGCCATCGGCTCGGTCGGCATGCAGCCGCTTAAGAGGCGGTACATTACGGCGGCAACAGCATAAACGTCGGTCCACGTACCCTCCCACTGGGCGGCAGAATACTGCTCGGGTGCGGAGTAACCGGTGTAAAGCTCGGGCGAGAGGTCGGTGTTGACGGTTCTTATGCCCTGAATCGCAAAGCCTGTGAGCTTAAGCTCTCCCCTGTCGGTGACCAATATGTTTTCAAGGCTGATACCGCGGTGCAAAATGCCGGCGTTATGTATGCAGCTGAGGGTTGTTAAAAGCGGCGGGAAAAGCTTTTTGACCTGTTCCCACGTAAGCTCGCCTGCGTTGTCGAAAAGATATTGCTTTAAGGTAACAGCCTCGCAATATTGTAAAATAACGTAAGCGGTGTTGTTCTGAGAGAACATGTCGGTGGGAGCTACGAGGTGGGACATTGTTCTTAAACGGAACAAGGCTTTGTTAAGCTCGATAAATTCGGACATGTAGTTTTTGTATTGAACTATTGAACCCTGGTTAACAATGATCTCGGGGCTTTGTTTGGTGCGGGAGCACAAAGCATCGGGCATGTATTCTTTGATGAACACCTTTTCGTTGGAAACGTTATCGTAACCGATGTAGGTGCAGGATTCGCCGTTGAAGGACAAAACCTTACCCACGATATATCTGCTGTCTAAAACGGTTTTGGGTGTAAGATATGAAGGATGATATGAGGTGCTGTCGTTATATCCGCAATAGGGGCAGGCACCTTCGGATTCGACAGGTTCCATACAACCCATGCACAGCATCTTATGTTCGCTCATAAAATCACGCTTTCCTTTCAGAAAAAAATCATGCAATAGACATACTACTGCTTTATAATTTAATAAATGATAACAATTGTTTTGAATAAAGTCAAGAGAATATGGCAATCTGTCACTTAGCTGTAACTAAGTTGTAACTTTTTCGACAGCTTGGTTGGTTGATATTGGGTGGGTGTTGTTATATAATAATAGTAACAAAAACGACAGATTATTGCACTTTTCAAGGAGGAAAAATGAAGAAGCTTTCGAAATTTTTGCAAAGCAGAATGTTTATTACCCTTTTGCTTGTGTTTTTACAGCTTTTGATACTTATTGTATTCTTTAGCTATATGTTCAACAATTTTGCGGTTTATTACATTATATCTTCAATTATTGCGTTGCTTGCCATTGTTGACATTGCAAATTCGGAGATGAACCCCTCGTTTAAGCTTGCATGGCTGGTGCTGGTGCTTATTGCCCCCTTCTGCGGCGTGCCCTTATATTTGATATTCTCGAAATCGAAGCAGGATTACAGAATTTCGAAAAGAATGAGAAAATATAAAACGCTTGAAAGGCTGATGATTCAGAGCGAGAATGAAAACATTGACGAGATTGAGGTTTTGGACCCCGAGATTGCAAGGCAGTTAAGATATATTAAAAAGACGGCATATGCGCCTGTTTATAAGAACACGGAGACTAAGTATTTTCCCTCGGGTGAGGAGTATTATGAAGCACTTTTAAACGAGCTCAGGCGCGCGCAAAGGTTTATCTTCATTGAATACTTTATTATTGAAAAGGGCAGAATGTTTGACTCGGTACTTGAGATATTGAAGGCTAAGGTCTCGCAGGGAATTGAAGTGAGAATTATGTTTGACGACCTGGGAACGATTTCGAAGCTGCCAAAGGGATATGACAAAGAGCTTGAAGCGATGGGGCTTAGAGTTTCGGTGTTTAACAGGGTTAGGGCCTCGCTTGATACGTTTCTTAATTACAGAGACCACAGAAAGATCGTTGTTATTGACGGTTGTGTTGGCTTTACGGGCGGCATAAACCTTGCAGACGAATATATTAACGAAATAGAAAAGTTCGGGCACTGGAAGGACACGGGCATTATGCTTAAGGGCGATGCTGTTGCCAAGATGACCGAGACGTTTTTGCAGCTTTGGCACTTCTCGAGAGAAGAAACAAAAACCGACTTTAAGGGCTATGTGGCCAACACAAAATATGAGACGGACGGTTACATTCAGCCGTTTGCAGACGGCCCCACGAACAACGACGAGATTTGCGAAATGTGTTATATGGGCTTAATTAACCTTGCAAACAAGTCGGTTTATATTACAACGCCTTATTTGATTTTGGACAACGAGATGCAGACGGCCTTGTGCCACGCCGCAAGAAGCGGTGTTGACGTGAGGATCATAACCCCTCATATACCCGACAAGAAGCTGGTGCTGGCGGTTACACGTTCTTACTATCGTGCGCTTTTAAAGGCAGGAGTAAAGATATATGAATATACTCCCGGATTTATTCATGCGAAGTCTTTGGTAGCTGACGGCAAGGTGTGCGTTGTGGGCACGGCAAACTTTGACTTCAGAAGCTTTTATTTACACTTTGAAAACTGCGTTTTAGCGTATAAGTCGAGCTGTGTGACCGAGGTTGAAAAGGACTTTTTTGAAACGCTTGAGAAGTGTGAGGAGATAACCCTTGACGAGATCAACAAAAAGGGCACTTTCTATCGTATTTTGCAGGCGGTTTTGAAGATTTTTGCGCCGCTGATGTAGTTTATCAAATAATAAAGCACTTGCGTTTTGGCGCAGGTGCTTTTTGTTTTAGTATTAAAACTCGCTCCAAGGGTATTCGCTTGGCGGGGTTAGGGTGAAATCGAGCGGTGCTTTTGTTATTGGATGGTTAAACGAGAGATGACAGGAAAAGAGCGCAATGTTCTTTGAGGATTTGTTGCCGCCATAGCGTCTGTCGCCCAGAAGAGGAAGCTTTCGGGACGCAAACTGCACCCTTATCTGGTGTGTTCTGCCGGTGTGAAGCCTGACTTTTATAAGTGAGATCAAGCCGCTCTCCCCTTCTTTGGAAGAAACAAGGGCATAATCAAGCTTGGCATCTTTAACGCCTTTGCGGTTTCGGGTGACAACAAAGGTTTTGCCCGATTTTGCATCGCGGTAAAGTAAATCCTCAAGGGTGTCAGTTTCCTTCTCGGGCTTGCCCGAAACGACACAGAAATACTCTTTAATCAAGGTGCGGTTTTGCACCATTTCGCTTAGCTTTGCCGCTGACTGTTTTGTTTTGGCAAAAACCATTAACCCACCCACAGCTTTATCGAGGCGGTGGACAGGGTAGATTTCGCTGTCAAGCTGTTCGGCTAACAGTTTTGGCATGTCCTTTTCGGAATCGACGTTTACAGGTTTTTGGCAGACGCAGATGTGGCAGTCGTTATAGATTAAATTAATCATAATTCGTCACGCTTATATACTGCGGCGTTCCACATATCACGGTGCAAATCCTCAACAAGTGTAAAGCCGCACTGCTTGACAGCACCGAGCACCTCGTCCCGTCTGTCGTCGATAATGCCCGAAATCACTAAGGTTCCGCCCGGTTTTGTTATTTCGGCAAAGATTTCTTTCATTGCCATTAAAACATCGGCAACGATGTTTGCGGCGACAAGGTCATAACCTTTACCGATTTTTTGTTTGAGGGCGGTGTCGGTCGTTATATCTCCGCAATAAACAGTATATTTTTCGTCGGCAATGCCGTTCTTAAGGGCGTTTGCTTTGGCAATTTTTGCGGCATCCTCGGCAATATCGACACCCACAGCGCTGTCGGCGCCAAGTGCCATTGCGGCGATAGAGATTATTCCGCTGCCACAGCCAAGGTCACAAACGGCATCACCTTGTGAGACATATTTTTCTAAAAGCTCTAAGCAAAGCTGGGTGGTAAAATGACGGCCTGTGCCGAAGCTTGTTTCGGGGTCGAGCTCGACAACATGGCGGTTGCAACCTTGGGGCAATTCCTCCCAAGTCGGCTTGATGATGAGCTTTTCGCCGATTTCAATGGGCTTGAAGAATTCTTTCCAGTTGTTTGCCCAGTCCTCCTCGCGGATGCCTGACGACGAAATTTCAAGCCTGCCGTATTCGTTATCTTCATCAAGCGATTTGAGACGGCTGACAATTGATTTTATATCGTTAAGCATGTCGGCGGCGGTGTCATTTTTCTCGATATATACAGTAATGAAGGCTTCGTCGTTTTGCTTAGCAAGCACTTCATCGTCGATGTAGTCCCAAGTTGGGTTTTTGTTTTCGGCAAATTCGGTAATGTCATTAGGGTCGCTGATTACAAGACCTATTATGCCTGCACCGATGAGTGCGGCGCTGAGAGGCTCTATCCCCTCGTGAGTGGTGAAAATATTAAGCTCGAGCCAGTCCATGGTTTCTCCTTTGAAATATATATAAAATGTTACATTTGATTTTATCATATTGAGGAGGTGGAGTCAATAACAAAGGGCGCGTGCCCAAGGCGCGGCCGCCCCCGAAGGGGGGGCTTGTGCCGGGGCGTGCGCCCGTGGTTATTCGGCTTATTTTGGAGATTTCAGCGCGCGAAGGGCGTTTAAAACGGCAAGTATCATTACACCGATGTCGGCAAAAACGGCAAGCCACATGCTTACATCGCCTGTTACGCCTAAAATCATTACAAGGATTTTGGCACCGAGTGAGAAGATGATATTCTGCCAGACGATTGCCATGGTTTTGCGTGAAATCTTTATTGCCAATGCAAGCTTTGAAAGCTTATCGTCGAGAAGGACAACGTCGGCGGATTCGATAGCGGCGTCGGAGCCGAGGGCACCCATTGCAACGCCGATGTTTGCACTTGATAATACCGGTGCATCGTTAATGCCGTCACCAACGAAGGCGGTTACGTTGTTTCTTTCATGCATGAGGTTTTGAAGCTCTGCTACCTTATCACTTGGTGCGAGGGAATGCTTATAATCATCTATTACAACTTGGGAAGCTACCTCTTTGGCGACAGCTTCATTATCGCCTGTGAGCATTACGATTTTCTCGACACCCAAGCCTTTCAGGGCCTGAACTGCCTCGGCTGAGTCTTGCTTGATTTTGTCTTTTAAGGTTACGGAGCCGACGTATTGGCCGTTTATTGCAGCGTGAACGCCAAGACCGCTAAGGTTATCTAAGGCAGGGTTATCGCAGACCTTAAGCATAAGTGCCTTATTGCCGACTGCGACAGAAATGCCGTTCACCTTGCTTATAACGCCCTTGCCTGCTATTTCGTCAGATTCTGAAATAAGCTCATCGTTAATGGGGTTGCCGTAATGATTTACAATGGCTTTGGCAATGGGGTGAGTAGAACGGCTTTCGGCGTAGGCGACGGCGGCAAATTCGTCCTCGTTTAAAGTGGTATTCTCAACGCTTAAAGTACCTTGAGTAATTGTGCCTGTTTTGTCTAATGCTAATGTTTTGAGCTTGGAAAGCTGTTCGATGTAGTTGGTGCCTTTGATTAAAATGCCCTTGCTTGAAGCACAGCCGACACCTGCAAACAGAGTCAGCGGAACAGAGATGACCAATGCACACGGGCAGGAAACAACGAGCATTACAAGTGCGCGGTAGAACCATGTTGAGAATGTTTGCGAATAGCCTGTGAAGATTGGAAAGACAAACGCAACCAACACAGCAAGAGCTACGACCGTTAAGGTATAGCGTCTTGCGAAGCGGGAGATGAAGCGCTCGGCCTTGGCTTTTTTGGACTGAGCGTCTTTAACAAGCTCTAAAATTCTGGCGGCAGAAGAATCATGATATTCTTTTTCGACAAGGACTTCAATCGTGCCCGAGCAGTTTATCCCTCCGCCATAGACAGTATCGCCGACAATGGCGTTTATGGGCAGAGATTCGCCTGTGAGGGCGGAGTTATCTATCGTTGTTTCGCCCGATATGATTTTGCCGTCGAGGGCTATGCGTTCGCCTGCAAGGACAATGACGGTATCCCCTATCTTGATTTCCTCGGGCTTGACTTTTTTAAGCTCGCCGTTTTGGCGAATGTTTACATAATCGGGGTGCAGGTCTAAAAGCGCTGTTATTGACCTGCGTGAACGGTCGTTTGCAATGCCCTCTAACATTTCACCGATGGAATAGAAAAGCATGACGGCAACGGCTTCGCTGACCTCACCAACAGCAATTGCGCCGACGGAGGCAAGAGTCATTAAAAAGCATTCGCCGATGTAGCGCTCTTTAATTAAATCTTTTATAGCTTCGATAATCGTTTCGTGGCCGACGATGAGGTAAGCAAGAATCAGGATTATGTATCTTACTATCCCTTCGGGCAGGAAGAATGAGGCGATGAAAAGCACTGCCACAGGGATTATTTTTATTAGATTTGATTTTAGCGAGCCGTGGTCGTGGTCGTGATTGTGTTCGTGGTTGTGGCTATGTTCTTCTTGGTTACTGTCGCAATGACAGCAGCCGCAACTGCAATGTGACATGGTGATAACTCCTTTTGGGTGTGGTTTTGTGAGGGGGCGTCTTGCGGGCTTCCACATAATAATAGCAGAACGAATTGCCTACCATCAAAATCCGCAGAGTGGAATCGGGTTTATAGTTATCTTCCTGCATCGTATTCGTCCCCTCCGTTGAAGTATTAGAATTTGCGGCATTACCGCAGCCGGCAAGTAACACGGTTGCCAACAAGGCCATTGTCAATACTATGCACAGTATTTTCTTCACACCTATGTCCCCTTTCTTTATTCTAACGACGCATGAACGAGGATATAAACTGTTTTCAAAGCAGCATTCCATCATTCATGATACAACTATAACACAGAAGCCTTAACAGGGACATTGCATCTTCTTCTAAAAAACATTGAATTTCCTCAACACCTTTTTCCCACAGCGATCTCGCCGGCTATAAAAGCAAAAAGGGCCGCACAGCGACCCTTTTTGAATTTAATATGCTACGCCCCAGTAGATCATCTTTTGGGCAGGTTTGCCGCAGATGGGGCAGGTATCCGCCAAGTGTTCCTGGGCAAAAGGCATGCAGCGGGAG
>JAZSPX010000188.1:0-2110 GCA_045537675.1 Candidatus Faeciplasma sp.
AATATACAATCATCGAGGAGGAGCCTGTAACTCTCCCTTCGGCCGAGGAACTTATTGAACACACCCTTGATTTGCAGAGAAGAACCTATGCTCTTTCCGACAAAGTCGTTGACGGTACACAGTCGTTCACAAGCTGTGCAAGCGAGGAACACACTTTCATCAACTCTGCCGGTATCGACCTTTCTTATGAATATGCTATCGTATATCACGGCGTTGTTGCCGCTGTTAAAGACGGCGACGAAGCAGAAGAAAATTATGAAGTTTCCTTAATCAGCAAAAAAGATGCCGAAAAGATTACTAAAGAGGCTGTTGAAACAGCGCTCTCCAAGCTCGGTGCCCAGTCTGTCGATTCAGGTAAATATAACATCATCATGGATAAAGGCACAATGAGAAGCATCTTGGGCGTTTATTCGTCTGTATTCTCTGCGCGTTCTGCATTCTTAAAAACAACCCTTCTTGCAGGAAAAGAGGGTGAAAAGGTTGCTGCCGATATTTTGACAATCACCGATGACCCGTTCCACCCTGCAAAGTTCGGTCATTGCCCGTTCGATGCCGAAGGCGTTGCAGTATACACTAAAAACGTAATTGAAAACGGTGTCTTAAAGACACTTCTTTACAACAGAATGTACGCTAAGATATTCGGCAAAGAAACAACGGGTAACGCATCAAGTGCCAAGAATATCTCGCCCAAGGGCTTATATATCGAAGCAGGTGACCTCACATCAGATGAGCTTTTGGCTAAGCTTGATAACGGCATCTACATTACCGAGCTTAAGGGCTTGCACGCAGGTGCAAACACCCAAAGCGGCGACTTCTCGCTCGAAGCTGCCGGTTTCCTGGTTGAAAACGGCAAAAAGACCAAGCCGATCAAGAACTTCACCATTGCAGATAACTTCTTTGAAATCATCAAAAAGGTTGCAGCACTTTCCAACGAGGTTGACTTCGGTACAGGCGGCAACTTTGGCGCTCCCGAAGTTATGTTTACCGACATTGCTGTTTCGGGCAAATAAAATTTCACATACAAAAACGACCTGCCAAGTTTTTTCTTGGTAGGTCGTTATTTTTTTATCCGTTTAAAAGCATTTTCGTATATTCATGCTTCGGGTTATCAAACAGCTCCTGCGTTTCGTTTTCCTCAATAATCTCACCGTCACGCATAACCATAACCCTGTCGCAAATCTGATACACAACGTCCAAATCGTGGCTTATAAACAAATAACTAAGGTCAAATTCTTCTTTCAGCTCTTTCATAAGCTTTAAAATCTGTGCCTGAACTGTCACGTCAAGTGCGCTGACAGGCTCATCTGCAATCAAAAACTTCGGGTGAGTAATAATCGCGGCCGCAATCGCAACTCTTTGCCTCTGTCCACCCGAAAGTTCATCGGGTTTTCTGTCGGCATAACCCTCGCCCAATCCAATGCGCTCAAGCATTTTCAGCGCTCGTTCTTTTCTTTCTTTCAAGGGTACACCCTGCGCTCTTAAAGGCTCTTCCAAAATCCACAAAATGCTCTTTTCGGGGTTGAGGCTCGAAAAAGGGTCCTGAAAGACCATCTGCGGCAGCTTTGAATGGTGAATAACCTCGCCCTCGCAATCGGGAATAAGCCCTAAAATTGCCTTCGAAAGCGTCGATTTTCCACAGCCGCTTTCTCCCACAAGCCCCACGATCTCGTCTTTAAAGATATTAAAGCTAACACCCTTCAAAACCTGTTTTCTTTCGGGCTTTCTAAAGCCTTTTCGCTCGCCCTCATAAAAGCAAGAAAGGTTTCTAACTTCCAGCAAGAGTTCCTTATCCATCTAAGCTCTCCTTTCTGTCAGCCTTGTTACGGGAGGGGATAGCTTCAATCAGCTCACGGGTATATTCGTGCTCAGGATTGTTGAACACATCTGCGGCATTGCCCATTTCAACGATCTCGCCCTGTTTCATAACAATAACCCTTTTGCAGATCTTTCTTACCACATTCAAATCGTGGCTGATAAACAAAATCGCCATCTTGTGCTTTTCGTTAAGTCTTTTCAAAAGGTCTAAAATCTGTGCCTGAACAACAACGTCCAAGGCGGTAGTCGGTTCATCTGCAAGCAAAAGCTTAGGGTTGGTAATAATAGCTCCTGC
>JAZSPX010000117.1:0-3660 GCA_045537675.1 Candidatus Faeciplasma sp.
TACACATTCGATGAAAACAACGCTTTGATGATCGATTACAGCGCTGTTACCGACGCTGACACTGTTTGCAACCTTACAAACCACTGCTACTTCAACCTCGACGGCGAAGGCACAGGCTCGATCGAAAACCATTCCATCAAGCTTAACGCAACTCACTTCACCGTTGGCAACTCGGAATGCCTGCCCACAGGCTATGTTGCTAAGGTAGAGGGTACTCCTCTTGACTTCACCGACTTCCACGTAATCGGCGAGAGAATCGGTTCTAACCACGAGCAGATCGTATTTGCAGGCGGTTACGACCACAACTGGTGCCCCGACGGCACAGGTTACCGTCACATGGCAACCCTTAAGGCTGCAAATTCGGGCAGAGTGATGGACGTTTACTCCGACCTTCCCGGCATTCAGTTCTATTCTGGCAACTTCCTCGATGGCACCAAGCCTTACGGCAAGGGCGGCAAGCCTGTTGAAAAGCGCGACGGTTTGTGCTTGGAGACCCAGGCATACCCCAACTCGATGAGATTTGACAACTTTGAAAAGCCCATTTTAAGAGCAGGCGACAGATATCACCACGTAACTGTTTACAGATTCACCGTTGAAAAGTAAGATTACATAATTCAAGCACCGCAGACTGCTTTCTGCGGTGCTTTTATTTTACACAATAATTGACAAAGCACATCAAAATGTTATAATTAAATTATAACATGCAAGGAGGCTTAATCATGCCTATCAACGTTACAACTGTATATACAAAAGAACGTTTAATCAGATTCAACGACTATATAGCGACTTCCAAAAAAATACTTTGGGTTTTAGTCGCTTTGGTTACATTTTATATTGTAACAGAGTTTTTCCGTGCCGCCGTTCACGGTGTTCTTACTCCCCTAAAAACGATGTGTTTTATTTGGATCGTTGTAATGGATCTTGTTTATATTTTTATGAGTTTTGTTCTCCCCAGAATCAAAATCAACAAATCTCCCACCCTTGGCTTAGTCATTAATTATACATTTGATGTTGATACTTACACTTCTAAAGTTTCAAACGTTCTCATAAAGGAAGAATCAACAATGGATTATTCCACGATATTCAAAATCGTTAAAAACGGTGAGGATTTATATTTAATGGTCAATCGTTACAGAGGGGTTGTCGTAGATTTGTCACAGCTGACCGGCGAGCAGAAATCACTGCTGAAAGAGGCGATTCAGGCTAAAATCGAACCCAAAAAGTTTAAATGGGTTGATTAAAGTATAATTTCTATATAAATAAAAGAGCAAGCTCACATATCCGAGCTTGCTCTTGTTTGTTTTAAAGTCTTATGTGCGTTGTTTTGCCCCTCACATCATTCTGCCAAGGTTTGCAATAATTTTATCAAGCACCGAATAGAAGATGTTGCGCTCCTCGTCGGTCAAACCCTCGCCGCACTTTTTAACGGCTTCTTCAATTCTAACGGTAACGTTTTCATAAACCTCTAAGCCTGCTTCGGTAATGGTGTAAACGGCGCGGTATTTTCTTAATCTTCCCACGCTCGATTCAACCAACCCTCTTTTTTTAAGGGTGTTAAGGGTTTTCGAGATTGCTCCCTTGTCCTCCTGGCAAAGCTCGCAAAGCTGGGTTGCCTTTAACCCCTCGGGGTGTCTGCCCAGAAAGAAAATACACATAACGTGCGAGCCTTTAAGGTCAAAAGCCGACATATGATTCGATTTTATTTTACCGACATATTTATATGCCAGCCCTATGCTTTGTGTGAATTTTTCAAAACGCTCAAGCATAACCTGCGCCCCTTTTTAAAATCATTTCTGTAATTAATGATACTCAAATTGTCGCAATTTGTCAACGACTGCAGCTATCATTTATTTTTAAAAAGAGAGTGAGGCAACCGCATCAAGCGATTGCCTCGTTTTTGGTTATCCTGCAAAGAGGAAAGGTATGAGCTTCTTCTTTTTTGTTTTTACAGCAAAGGTTTCTTCTTCATCGCTGGTAGATTCTTCGGGTTCAACCTCGGGTTCTTCATAAGGATAGGTTACGGTGTCATAGGTGTTGACGAACGTTGCAACTGTTCCTCTTACCGTTTCCTTAATTCCGCCGTTGTTCTTATAGATGTAAGCATCTACCTTGTTGATGGGAGGCAGATAGGTTACCTGAATATTGAATCTGTAAACCGATTCATCATATGTCATGCCTATAACGCCTGTGTTTGCTTCAGAAAGCTCGAATTCATAGGTATTGCCGATTTCTGCAATTGTGAAACAAAGTCCGAACTCTACGTTGCCGTTCTGGTCAGAAACTGCGTTATAAACGTCGCCGGTTGTAAGGTTTTCAAGAATGAACACAAATCCGTCAAGTCCGTGTCCTGTGCCGGTGTTGTCAACAAGCTCTTTCTTTGCATAAATTCTTACGTTTGCATCTGTGGGCCATGCGGGAACTGACTTTTCATAGCTGTTTACAAATATCATGCTGTCAAGCTGCTCTCCCGCTTCGCTGGTAATAACCTCTGTTGCAATCAGCTTGCCGTCTGCCTGTGCGGTAACGGTTACTGTCACGTTATAAACAGTCTGGTCATATTCAATTTCGCTGTCTGTGCCCACAACCTCGCTGATGGTATAAACATAAGGTCCGCCCTCGGCTGTGTAGGTTATGGTTTCAAACACGATGTCGCCCTGCTCGTCGTTTGTTACAGTCTGCAAAACGTTGCCCTGTTCGTCCTTAAGCTCGAAGCTGAAGTCGCCGCCTCTTAAGGTGGAGTTCTTGTAAACCTTGGTTGCCCTAAGTGTGAGGTATGCGTTGTCGTCGATGTAGGTATAGCTGTTGTTGAACACGATTTCGGGTGCATTGTCAGCAATGCGTGCGCTGATCGTTCCGTCGCCGTTATCGGTTACGTTAACAATAACTGTATAAGGAGTCTCGTCATAGGTGATTTCCTTGTCGGTACCCTTGACCTCGGTTACAGTATAGACATGGTCGCCTGCCGAGGTGTAAGTGATTGTCTCGAACACGATTTCACCGGTTGTGATGTTTCGGCCTCTTGCAACAACTGTGCCGTTTTCGCTGATTTCAAACTCGAACTCGCCGTCTTCCATTGCGCGTCCGTCAAGCACCTTTGTGCCGGTGAGGGTAACGCTTGCTTCGCCGCTTACAGAGTACTCGTTGGTGAATGCAATTGCAGGAGATGTGTCAGCCACAGAAGCTGTGAGTGTACCGTCGCCGTTGTCTACTACGTTTACGGTGATTGTGATTACTGCATCGTCGTAAGTAATGCCATCGATTGTCTGGCCGCCGTTTACTTCGGTTACGGTGTAGGTGTGTGTGCCTGCGGCTGTATATTCGATAGACTCAAATACGATTTCGCCTTCGACTGTGTTGGTGCCTTCAGCCACTACAACGCCGTTCTCCTTGACCTCGAAGCTGAACTGACCGTCGGTCATGTCCTTTCCTGTCAGCGTCTTTGTGCCTTCAAGGGTGATTGAAGTGCTTGCAGTAATTCCGTAGGTGTTTTCAAACTCGATTGCAGGAGATGTGTCAGAAACGCTTGCGGTCAAGGTTCCGTCTCCGTTGTCTACTACGTTTACGGTGATTGTGATTACTGCATCGTCGTAAGTAATGCCGTCGATAGTCTGACCGCCGTTAACTTCGGTTACGGTGTAGGTATGTGTGCCTGCGGCTGTA
>JAZSPX010000207.1:0-2816 GCA_045537675.1 Candidatus Faeciplasma sp.
AAAGTAACCTTTATCGCAAATTCTGACCGTCGATTGGTCATGCCTATGATAAGAGATACTATTTAGAAGCTAAGAAGATAGTAGAATAAAGCAAGAAAATAACCCCCGGATTTCTCCGGGGGTGTTTTTGTTTATGTCGGTTTTGCGGCGATTTCGCCGCGCGTGGGGCGAAGCCCGAGTGCGCGGCGGCGGAGCCGCCTTTTAACCAAGGCTGCAGATTAGTTCTGCCATTTCTTCAACAGTTGCGGCGATGCACACAGCACCTGCCTCGCTAAGCTCGTCATAACTGCCATAGCCATAAAGCACGCCCATGCATTCAATGCCGTTGTCAAATGCGCCCTTAACGTCATAATCTCGGTCGCCAACCATTAAAACTTGCGATTTATCACTAACGCCAAGCTTTTCAAGCGTTTGGGCAATCACCTGCGCCTTGGTCATGCTCTCGTCTCCCAAGGGGATACCGCAGACCTCGGCAAAATACTTATCAAGCCCAAAATGCTCTAAAATCTGTTTTGCATAAACCTCGGGCTTCGAGGTTGAAACTGCCAACGTGAAGCCTTCGCTTTTCAGCTTTTCAAGCGCCTTAGGTATGCCGCCGTAGACCTCGTTTTCAAAAAGACCTTTGGTAGAAAAATATTCGCGGTAAACACCCACGGCTTCCAGCCCTTTTTCTTCGCCGAAGCCCAGAATTTGCGAGAACGAAACCATCAGCGGCGGGCCGACAAACCTTTTAAGCTCTTCGTCGGTCATGTCGGGCAGACCGTAATGCCTGAAAGCATACCTTAGCGAATTTATTATGCCGGGCGCCGAATCGGTCAGCGTTCCGTCAAGGTCGAATAAAATATATTTTTTCATGTTTTCTCCTTTTTCAGAGGGGGTTATGTGCGGCGACTTCGGGTTCCGCCCGCAAAGCGGAGTGGAATCCCGGCGGAGCCGCTTCGGGGGCAGGCACTCGCCGCCGACCGACACACCTTCGCCGTGTCGGCTGCGCCGCCGAACGCCTTCGCGCTGCATTAACCCTTAGCTTCATGCCACGATTTGCCCACGCCAACGTCTGCCACAAGCGGTACTTTAAGGCTTACGGCCTTTCTCATTTCCTCACTTAAAATGGCAGAGGCTTTTTCGGCAACAGCCTGCGGTGCTTCAATAATAAGCTCGTCGTGCACCTGCAAAATAAGTCTTGCCTCGGGCAATTCGTCTTTCAAGCGTTTATAAACACGCACCATTGCAATTTTAATAATGTCTGCCGCTGTGCCCTGAATGGGTGCGTTCATTGCGGCACGCTTGCCAAAAGCCTGAAGGTTTTTGTTCGAGTTTGAAAGCTCGGGGATATATCTTCTTCTTTCAAACAGGGTTTTAACGTAACCGTTTTTAATTCCGTCCTCCACGGTGTCCTTCATAAACTTATCGACACGGGGGAAGTTTGCAAGATAGCCTTTGATATATCTGTCAGCCTCCTGCACCGATACGCCGATGTCTTTTGAAAGGCTGAAGGCGCCGATCCCGTAAACAATGCCGAAGTTAACAGCCTTTGCCGCACGTCTCATGTCCGAATCGACAAAATCCTCGGGCAGGCCAAACACCTGTGAAGCGGTGCGGGTGTGAATATCTGCTCCCGAGTGGAAAATTTCAATCATGTTCTCGTCGCCGCACATCGAGGCAAGAACTCTCAGCTCAATCTGGCTATAGTCGGCGTCTAAAAGAACGTGCCCCTCTTTGGCAACAAAGAATTTACGCAGGTTTCTGCCAATTTCTTTTCTGACGGGGATATTTTGCATATTCGGGTTTGCCGAGGATATGCGTCCGGTTCTCGTTTCGGTCTGCTTAAAGCTCGAGCGCACACGGCTGTCATCGCACACGACCTCTAAAAGTCCGTCAACATAGGTCGAAGCAAGCTTCGTAAGCGTGCGGTATTCCAAAATTAAAGAAACGATGGGTGCAATGGGGGCAAGCTCCTCCAAAACCTCGGCGCTTGTCGAATATCCGCTTTTGGTTTTCTTTTTGCAGGGCAGGCCCAAATCCTCGAATAACACAACCCCAAGCTGCTTTGGCGAAGAGATGTTGAACTTCTTGCCTGCAAGCTCATAAATTTCTGTTTCAAGACGTTCAATGTCTTTGTTAATCACCTCGCCAAACTCGTGGATGCCGTCAGCGTCAACGGCAACGCCCAGAACCTCCATCGAGGCCAAGACCTCGCAAAGCGGCTGTTCAACTTCATAAAGAAGATAGCCCATGTCGGTGGCGATGATCTCTTTTTCAAGGGCGTTTTTCAATCGGGGGAGGGTTAAAAGCTCGCCGTATTTCTCGTCGTTGCTGTAAGCAACGCCATAAGCTAAACTGAGGTTTTTGGCAGTATAGTCGCTTGCCTGCGAGTTAAGCAAATAGCCGGCCAAGTCGCAGATGAAAGCGACGTTTTTAAGCTCGCTGTCATTTTCAAACGCAAACTTATAGGCAGGCTTTGCATCGAAAACGGTTTTTAACGAGGGGCAGGCAAAGTATTCAAGCATTATCGCCTTGTCGCAGGTTTCATAAACCACGCCGTCGCACAAAACGCAAAGCATGTTGCCGTCAAAAATAAATGCGCTTTCTTTTTCATCCATTCTGCCAATTCTCACGCTATCAAGAGGGAACAGCGTGTAATCATCGCTCGTTTCCTCGACCGTTTCATCGGCAGCAACCTCAACCTTGTCAAGCTTAAGCCTTTCCAAAAGTTTGAACATTTCAAGCTCGGTCAAAAGCTTTGCGGCGGCAGGCTTGTCACCCTCGAAGAATTTGTAATCGTCAACGTTCTTCGAAATCGGTGCATCAAGCGAAAT
>JAZSPX010000209.1:0-3352 GCA_045537675.1 Candidatus Faeciplasma sp.
GTGGTACCACCTCAGTTTACTGTGTTATAAATTAACACAGCCTCGTTCACACTGTAACGGGTGTACCCGCATGCCCCTACTTAGGTTCAAGGCACAGACTCCAAGATGTATTCGCCCACACACTCACACTTTTTCGCACCATCCAAAAGCTCTCTTTAGTTATTGCATGAGGGTTACTTCTTCTCTTCACAGTCGTTTAAAGGATTTTAGCACAGATTTTTTGAATTGTCAACCTTAGGTTAATTCATTCGAATGAATCTTTTTTCGATATTATATATATCCGGGTCAGTCTCGGGTGTTTCTTTATCTTCACTAAAAGATGTGATGAAATATTCAATTCTGACATGATATATTATACCATCGATATTCTTTGCATAATACCCATAAGTTTTAGAATCCATAGCGTTATCAATGTAAATGCAAAGTCTTTTAAACTCTGTATCACCTAACTTAACATTTTCTATATCACCTATTCTGTAACTACTATAGTCAAATCCAAAGAATTTAACTGAACCTAATTCCATAAGTTCATCCGCAAATCGATTAAGGAATTCTTCTTCGGTAAGGTTTTCATCGTTTCTGTGCATAGAAATGCTAACTTTTCTATGATATTTACTTTCACCATAAACGTCATATAAAACGCCTTCTTTTTCCCAAAGCTCTTCAACGTCTTCTTTCGTATAACCGTGTTCAGCTTCACCGGTCTTGAACTCCCAGACGCCGTAAGGCATCAAAGTAAAACCAAGAAACTCGTTTTTATATCTTGTATTGATCGTTTCTCCCCTTTTAACTTCCGAAATCGGAATGATCTTTTCTGGCTCGGGGTCTGCTACGGGTTCCGTTTTTAATGTAGTTTCTTCAGTTTCGGGCGCCTTGGTCGAGGTTGCCTTTGTTGTGGTTGTAGCAACGGTAGTAGCTTCTTCGGTTGTTGTGGTGGCAACAGTAGTTGTAGCTACTGTGGTAGTCGTTGCTTCAGTAGTAGTTGTAACCTCTGTCGTAGTGGCTTCAGTAGTTGTAGTAGCTACAGTTGTCGTTTCCTCAGTCGTTGTGGCAACGGTAGTTGTCGCTTCTGTAGTAGTTGCCTGCGTGGTGGTTTCTTCAGTTGTGGTGGTAGCTACAGACGTTTCCTCGGTAGTTGTTGTAACCTCTTCATCGGTTTCAGTGGCGGAGGTTACCGAGTCATCAATATCGTCGGCAATTACATCGCCCGTCACAACAGGCGTTTCGACAGGTTTGTCCTGATTTGCGCAAGCAACTAATGACAAAACCATCATCATGGCGATAACAAAAGCAAGTATCCTTTTCATCGAAATCCTCCTCTGACTTAAATTATTATTGTAAACAAACTATTCAGCCGGAGCAAAATAGTCTTCTATAACCGACGGATCAGAACCGTCAACTATCGTAACAGAGATTACAACCATATATTTGCCGAGCTTTGTGCAGTACATAAACTGGTTCATATTCATAACACCCATATATGTTGCATTGCACTTAAGCTTTGTAAACTCGACACCGCCCAAAGTAACCGTTTCAGTATTATCGAATGTAAACGAAAAATCTGCTAAAGCTTCAGTAAGATTTGCTTTAGATATTTCAATATATTCATCTACTGTAATATCTTCGGAACTGCTAAGCGAGAGATTTTCAAAAACTATATTTGCGTTATTGCCTGTTTCGGGGTCTCTGGCCATCATATCGAAAACGCTAACAAGGTTTGAAACAGCGGCTTCATAATCAGATGAGTCCACTAAGTCATATGTAGCACCCATAATTTCGCTGATTTCTTCATCAGTCGAATATATCCAGCTATCGGGCTTTGTAAAGGTTAAACCTATATATTCGTTTGTATAGACATTTCCGTCAATAACGCCCTTCGAAAGGCTTTTGTTTATAGGTTCTTCTTTGCCACAGCCTGCCAAAGAAACAGTTAAAACAAGGACCAATATTAAAGCAAATATCTTTTTCATTCAAAACTCCCCTATAATAATTGTTTTGAAAAACTATTCGATCGGAGCAAAGTAACCTTCAATAACAGAGGGGTCAGTACCGTCAGCGATGGTAACGGTAATACCGCACATATAGCCATCGATATTCTTGATATACATAATCTGCTTCATGCTTATAATGCCTAAATAATCAACGTCGCAAAGAAGCTTGGCGAACTCGACACCACCAAGAGTTACATTCTCGATATTGCCGAATGAATAACTAAGCTCGGTAGCAGAAGTGAGATTTGTCTTAACAATTTCAATATATTCTTCTGCGGTCATATTTTCAGAAGCGTTTAACTTAAGGTTTTCATAAACGATATTGATATTGTTATTGGTGGCAGGATCAGTAACCATCATGTCGTATACGGTGAAAAGATCAGATACGGCTGCTTCATAGTCTGACTGACCCATAAGAAGTTCAGCACTGGCGCCCATTAACTCATTTATCTCTTCATCAGTTGCATAAATCCATCCGTCTGGCTTGGTAAAGGTAACACCTATGTATTCGCTAGTGTATACGTTTCCGTCAACGACGCCCCTTGAAAGGCTTTTGTTTATAATCTCCTTTGCGTTGCAGCCCGCTAACGAAACTGCTAAAACCAAAACCAATAATAAAGCAAATATCTTTTTCATAAATTGTCCTCCAAAAAATAATTTTAATATTATCAGTATACTATTTTTCCCTCCTTTTGTCAAATTTAAAAGCCCCGGCATATGCGGGGCTTAGTTTTTATATGTTTGATTTGATTCTTGTCAAAGCATTCTTTTCAAGACGTGAGACCTGCGCCTGAGATATACCTATCTCGTTTGCAACCTCTACCTGGGTTTTGCCCTGATAGAACCTTAAATATAAGATATTCTTCTCTCGCTCTGAAAGCTTGTGGATTGCTTCTCTGATTAAAAGCTCGTCTATCCAGCCCTCGTCGCTCGATTTATCGCTTAGCTGGTCAAGCATATAAAGCGCATCGCCCGAGCTTGAATATACGGGCTCGTAAATCGAAACAGGCTCGTTGATGGATTCAAGTGCTAAAACAACTTCAGATTTTGATACGCCAAGCTCTTTGGCAATGTCTTCGGCGGTCGGGTCCTTGTCTAAAGATGAAGTTAGCTTTTCCTTTGCCTGAAGCGCCTTATAAGCTAAATCCTTGGTTGAACGGCTTACACGAATTGAGTTGTTGTCGCGTAAGTAGCGCCTGAGCTCGCCGCTTATCATCGGCACAGCATAGGTTGAAAACCTTACGTCTAAAGATAAATCGAAATTATCTATCGCCTTAATCAAGCCGACAACGCCGACTTGAAACAGGTCGTCAGCCGAGGTGCCGTTTCTGCCGATAAACTTTTGAATAACGCTTAAAACA
>JAZSPX010000096.1:0-3137 GCA_045537675.1 Candidatus Faeciplasma sp.
CTCAACGCCTTTTGATAGTTGACAATCTCGCTCACCTTGTGTTCGCCGCCGTTTTCTCCGTCAAGCGTCCATGCAAGGGCTTCTTCACAGGTTATCGTCAGCCTGTCTGTCTTGAAATATTCAAGCGCACCGCTTGAAAAATCACGCTTTAAAATATCCTGAGTTAAATTGTGCAGGTCGGAAAGCTTTTTCGGGGTCTTTACCAGAACAACCTCGAACAAGCCGTCATCAAGCTCAATGTCGTCGCTGATTCGGTTTTTCAGGCCGGCAACGTGCAAGGTGTTTGTAACCAGACCCAGAAGGTAACTGCCTTCTCCCTCGCGTCCGTTGCATTTATAGCTTATGTTATATTCCTTAATCGTCGGCAGAGAGGCTAACCCCTCTAAAACATAAGCCAAAAAGCCAAGTGCGTTTTTGGCGTCCTGGGGGGTGGAATATGATACGTCGGTCAGAGCACCGAACCCTGCAACATAAGTAAAATATCTGTCGTTGTGCTTGCCGATGTCGCAGGCAAACTCCTCGCCCGAAATAACAGCCTCGGCGGCGTTCATCACCTTAAGAGGTATACCAACCGAGTGTGAAAAATCATTTGTCGAGCCTGCGGGAATGTAACCGAAAGGCTTTTGGCACTTAGCAGCCATAAGGCCGTTAACAGCCTCGTTAAGGGTGCCGTCCCCTCCCGAAACAACGGTTAAATCAAAGCTGTTACAGTTGGCTTCAACGGTTTCAAAACAATCGTTGCGTGCCTGTGTGGGGTGGCAGGTAACGTCGTAGCCGTTTTTGGTAAAAAGGTCAACAATGCTTGAAAGCTTGCGGGCAATAAGCTGTGTGCCCGAATGAGGATTGTAAACAAACAAAAGCTTCTTTCTCATTTTTAAAACGCCTAAACCTTTCTGTAATAGAGATAGTGCGCAACCACATATCTCTTCTCGCCCGTATAGTCATCAATACCGCTTATTTCAACGCCGTTGCCGCTTAAAAGCTCGGCAACGGTGGCACCTTCAAGCCGGCACCTAAAAACCTCTTTCGCCTCGCACATGACAACGATAACGTCGTCCAAAACGGCAATTCCGCCGTTTTTGCCCAAAACACGCTCAACTCCGTCAACACGTTCAACTGCATATTGAAGCGGCTTGCCGTCAAAGCGTTCAAGCTGTTTTTTGCTTAAAGCATATTTGTCTTTTTTCTTCTTAAAAAGTCCCATAAGCGTCAAACCTCTGTCAGTTAAAAAGATTTAAAAACTTTTCGATTTCAAGCCTTAACTTTGCAATGGGGAAGCCCACCACGTTATAATAATCTCCTGTAATAGATTCAACAAACAAAGCCGCTCCGTCCTGAATTCCGTATGCCCCTGCCTTGTCAAGAGGGGAACCCGATTCGAGGTATTTTAAAATATCCTCCTCTTTTAATGGGTAGAACTTAACGTCGGTCTGCTGAGAAAACGACATTGTTTTTCCCTTTAAGCAAAGGCAGACACCGCTTACAACAGCGTGTGTGTTGCCCGAAAGGGTGCAAAGCATGTTGAATGCATCAGTGTTGTCCTTGGGCTTGCCAAGAATTTCACCGTTTATGATAACCACTGTGTCGCACCCGATAACGAGCGACTCGGGGTTTTTCTTTGCAACGTCCAAAGCTTTTCTTACCGACAAAAACTCGGGCACCTCAAAAACGTCCAAGCCTTCGGGCACGGTTTCGTCGCAGTCCGACGGTATAACCTCGAACCTGTCGGTTATATACTTTAAAAGTTCATTCCTTCGCGGAGATTTTGAAGCTAAAATAACTTTCACGTCGTTTAAATTCATGGCGGCAACACCTCGTAATTGTTTCTATATAAAATAATATCACAACAATGTGACAAAATCAACTTGACAGATGGCGAAAACTTGAATTATAATGAATTGATTTTTATGATTTAAAAGGAGAAAGCATGAACCACTTTTTCGAGATACTTTCGCACACTTTTTTAGATACAGTTAAAATGTTGCCGTTTTTGTTCGGCGTTTATCTGCTTATCGAGTTTTTAGAGCACAAGGCGACAGGTAAGCTTGCAAACGTTTTGCGCAGGCTTGGCCCCTTCGGCCCTGTGGGAGGGGCGGCGCTTGGCTGCCTGCCACAATGCGGTTTCTCGGTTGCGGCATCGAATTTATATTCGGGCAGACTGATAAGCCTTGGCACGCTTCTGGCGGTATACATCGCAACAAGTGATGAAGCCATTCCGATTCTGCTCTCGAACCCCCAGAGCATGGGTGATGTGTGGAAGCTTATTTTTGCCAAGATTATTATTGCTGTGATCGCAGGCCTTTTTGTCGATGCGGTTATACGCTTCTTCAAGCGCAAAAGCAACGAAGAGACAGAGCCTTATGTTGACCTTTGCGAAAGCTGTGGCTGCGGCAACCACGGAATCTGGTTTTCGGCGGTTAAGCACACGTTGCAGATATTTGTTTTTCTGTTTGTCATTTCTTTAGCGCTCGAGGCTGTTATGCACCTTGCAGGCGAGGAGCTTTTAAGCAAGGTGTTAATGCAGAATTCAATCCTTCAGCCGGTGCTTGCGGCACTAATCGGGTTGATACCAAACTGTGCGCCCTCGGTTATTCTAACCAACCTTTATGTAAACGGCAGCCTTTCGTTCGGCTCGGTGGTGGCAGGGCTTTCAACAGGTGCAGGCATGGGCTTAGTAGTCCTCTTTAAAGTAAACAAGAACGTTAAGCAGAATTTGGCTATCGTCGGCGTTTTATACGCTATCGGTGCGCTTTCGGGCATGGTAATTGATTTGGTGTTTTAAAAAACGACCCTGCAAAGACTTTTACGGTCTTGCAGGGTTTTGCTTTTTTGGGCGGCGTGCCTGCCGCCGCGCCGCAGGCGCGAGTGGCGGAGCGTGCCGCCCGTTGCCATGGCTCCACCGCCTTCGCACACGCCCGCCGCAGGCGGGCGGCGCTTTGCCGACGTCGCCTTACTTATAAGGCTCAATATAGGAAACCGGGTCGATCCATTCGTTGCCATATTTAAGGCCAAAGTGCAAATGCGGCTCCATGTCCGATTCAATATCGGCGGTGTTGCCCACCAAACCGATAACCTGACCTGCCGAAACCTCGTCACCTGCAGTTACGTTGATCTGAGGGTCAAGCCCGAAGTAATAG
>JAZSPX010000259.1:0-8829 GCA_045537675.1 Candidatus Faeciplasma sp.
CACGGGGAACAGGGCAGAACATCAATTCGCCTGCAGAAATATCGCCCCAGATGTTGGACATTTCTTCAACAGGGCCGGTGAATACGTAAGTACCGCGGATGTGGAAGAGGCAAAGGCCTTCCTTCATACCGCCGCCTTCAATGCCGTTTCTAAGAGACCAGTTATTGTTCCACCAAGGGAATACGCACTCGTTCTTTGCAAGGTCATAAAGAAGAGTTGCTGCTCTTTCAAGTCTGGGGTCATCAACGTTGGTTTCAAACAAGTCGGTTTCGGTGTTATAGTAAACAAGCTCGGCACCCGAGGAATCCATGATACCGCCGGTGAAGCTCCAACCGTCTAAAGCATATCTATCTTCGTCGGGGTCGGTAAAGTCGAGACACATTTCATAGAATACGTCCCAAGTCCACTCGTCGTTATAGTAAAGGGTAGCAGGGTCGTCAAAGCCCCATTCATCCATTACTCGTCTGTTATAAGCAACAACCTGACCGAAAGCGATATCGGTGCACAGGCAGTAAATATTATCGCCAATTGCGCAATAATTGTTTACATAATCCTTAACGCCCAACCACAAAGTATCGTTATAATCAACATAGTCGTTAACAGGATCGAACAAGCCCTGCAAAGCCAAGCCGGGATATACGCTCATACCTGCGTGTGTGAAGTCGGGGGAGTTGCCGGACAGAATGAGGTTTGCCAGGCCGTCTTCATATTCGCCATATGTACATTCGATCCATTCAACATCACAGCCGTATTTTTCCTGGAAAGTCCAGAAGCCGGTGTTGATAACTTCGTCTTCAGAATAGTTGTGGAAACCGTCATACCACGAATACCACTTTGCAATGGTATTTGCTGCAGCGGTTGTTTCAGCATCGGGCAAGGTGATACCTGCTGCTGCCAGAATTGCTTCCGAGTCTTCTGTCGAAAGAGTAAGCTTAACTATTTCACGTTTGTTCTTTCCGCAGCCGACAAGAGTGAACACCATGATTAACACCAATGCCAACGCAATCAATTTTTTAGTCATAAGAACATTCCTTTCCAATCAGACCGATGTCTTAATTAATTTAATGTTTTTATATGACTGCTGTCATATCATAATTTTATCACATTTTTAACACATATCTCAATATGCAGTTTTATCAAATTTTGATGGCGATTTTTGTGGCAGATAGTTAATTTATTGCATTATTAAACGTTTTTCTTGCTTCGAGTTTAATATATTTCAACTTGGGCGCGGAGTTTACAAATTTTCGGGTGCTGTTTAATTATTTCAGTTCTGTTTAATATTCTAACATAAAACAACAACCCCCGATATCAAATCGGGGGTTGCTTCCTTATCCAATATAAACCGAACCTGATAAAGATTCGCTTGTTTTGTTAAGAAAACGAAGGATTAATTTGCTGCCTCTAACTGAGCAACGTATTCAGCAACTTCCTTGTTAAGCTCATCAACATAGTAGATGATAGCTTCTTCGTTGGATTCCTTAACCTGTGCCCATGTTCTTGCCTCTGCATGTCTGCCAAGGTTCATGGTGTTTTCAATAGCGAGGTCATAAAGTCTGTTGCCAACGCCATAGCCAAAGGTCAAAACAGTGTAAGGACTTCTGGAGAGTTCCATGCAGTGATCATACATATCAAGCATTTCGTCTGTCCACTTATAGGTTTCAATAAGCTGCTTCTTGTCGATGGAGATAACAGTGGGGTCCATGATCTTGAAGCGTTCGCAAGCTGCAAACAAAGCAACGCCTTCGGGGTTCTCAGCGCCCTGTACTATAAGGAAGCCGTGAATTCTGGTGCCGACATAATAGTTGCCGTCGCCGTTGGGGTCACGCGGAACGGGAACAAACATGATCTCGTTCTGGGTAATGTCGCCCCAAACCTGATTTACTTCATCTACGGGGTTAGTAAAGCCCCAGGTAGGAATGATGTAGAACAAGCAGAGGCCTTCCTTCATGCCGCCGCCTTCAATATCGTTTCTCAAGGTCCAGCCGTTGTTCCAAACAGGATAGATGCAGTCGTTCTTCTTAAGGTTATAAATAAGTTCAGCTGCTCTTTCCAAGCCGGGGTCATCAAGGTTAGCTTCATAAAGACCGGTTTCAACATTGTAAATGATAGAAGTGGTGCCGCTCATTTCCATGAGGTTTGTGTCGTAATACCAACCGTCCAAAGCATATCTTTCTTCGTCGGGGTCAGAGAAGTCTACGCACATATCATAGAATTCGTTCCATGTCCATTCGTCGTTAGCATAAAGCTCTGCGGGATCATCGAAGCCCCATTCGTCAATTACTCGTCTGTTGAATACACAAACGTCGTCGAACTGGGTTTCGCAGCAGATTACATATCTGTTTCCTGCAAGGCTTAAATATGTATCAACGAAGTCCTTGGTTCCCTGCCAAAGCGGGTCATCATAATCTACGTAATCGTTAACAGGCTGGAACACGCCCTTGGTAGCGTATGTGGGGAAGTAGTCGATGTCGTCTGCGGGGAAGAAGTCGGGAGAGGTGCCTGCCAAGATGAGGTTAGCAAGTCCGTCATATCTCTGGTCCCAAACGCATTCGAGCCACTCGATGTCGCAGCCATACTTTTCTTTAAAAGTAAAGTAACCTGTGTTAATGATTTCAGTTTCGGAATAGTTGTGGAAGGGGTCATGCCACGAGAACCACTTGATAACAGTTCCGGAAACTGCTGTTTCGGTAGCGTCGGGCAAGGTGATACCTGCTGCTGCCAAAATAGCTTCAGCGTCTTCAGTCGAAAGAGTCAATTCAATGATTTCTCTCTTGGGCTTTCCGCAAGCAACAAGCGAGAGAACCAAAATGAAAACTAAAGCTAAAGATAAAAACTTTTTCATATAATCCTCCTACATTAATAAATTAAGCATAAGCCTACGCTTTAATATTACAACATTTACGCATTTAAATCCATTCGCAAAACACAAGAAAATAGGGCTATCTTTTTGTGTAAAACAATGCACAGCTTTGGAAAATATTAAACCAAAGCCGTGCCTGTTAAATAAAACATTAATATTTTAATTATTTAAGAGAAACGCCGCCGTTTGCCACAAAATCTTCCATACTAAGGTTAAGCTCGTCAACATAATACTGCAAGGTGTCGCTGTTGCTTTCCTTGGCCTGTGCCCAGCTTTGCGCGTTGTTTGCGCTCTGTCTCGACGAGCACTTCAAATTCTCGGCAGTCTGCCAAAGGTTGTCGCCCAGACCGTTGCCGTAATAAACTGTTGCGGTGTCGCCGTTCTGTGCAATTTCCTTGCAAATGTCATACATATTAAGCATTTCCTGTGTCCACAGATACTTTTCTTCAAGCTGTCGTCTGTCGATGGAAACAACGGTGGGGTCTAAGATCTTAAATCTTTCACAAGAGGCATATAATGCAACGCCCTCGGCATTTTCGGCACCGTTGACAATGCAATAGCCTGCAGCCTTAACTGACATGTAATATTTGCCGTCGCCGTTAGGGTCGCGGGGCATGGGAACGAACATAAGCTCGTTTGCCAGAACATCGCCCCAAACGTTCGAGATCTCATCTACGGGGCCGGTGAATGCCCAAGGCCCTCTGATATAGAAGAGGCAAAGGCCTTCCTTCAGGCCTGCACCCTCGCTGTCGGTGCCGTTTCTGGTGTTCCAGTTGTGGTTCCATACAGGATAGATGCACTCGTTCTTGGAAAGGTCATAAAGCAGGTTTGAAGCTCTTTCAAGTCTGGGGTCATCAAGATTTGAAACGAACTTGCCAAGCTCGGTGTCATAAGAAACTATCTGTGTGCCGCTCGAATCCATTACAGCGCCCGAATATGCCCAGCCGTCCAAAGCATAGCGGTCCTCATCGGGGTCCGAGAAGTCCATGCACATTTCATAGAATACGTCCCATGTCCATTCGTCGTTATAGTAAAGCTCGGCAGGATCGTCAAAGCCCCATTCTTCAACAACTCGTCTGTTATAGGGTACAACGTTTTCAAAGCCGTTTTCGGTGCAGATTATATAGTGCCTGCCGCCCATGTTGAAATATTGGTCGACAAAATCTTTAACGCCCGACCAAAGCGGGTCGTCATAGTCGATGTAATCGTCAACCGACTGGAACATACCCTTGATGCAGAAGGTAGGGAATGTGTCGTTGCAGTCAGAGCCGGAAGGGAAGAAATCCGGAGGAGTTCCGCCCAGAATAAGGTTTGCCAAATCGTCGTTACGGGTTGCCCAAGTGGTTTCAACCCATTTAATGTCACAGCCATACTTTTCCTTAAAGGTCCAGAAGCCGGTGTTTACGATTTCTGACTGAGAATAGTTGTGAAAATCGTCATACCAAGAGAACCACTCGATCGTAGTGCCTGCAACCAACGTTTCCTCGGCTGCGGGCAGCCTGATGCCTGCCGCTGCCAAAATTGCCTCTGCGTCTTCGGTCGAAAGCGTTACTTCAACAATCTTTCTTTTGTTTCCGCCGCAGCCAACAAGCGCAAGAACAAGAATAAGTGCCAGTGCCAATGCTAAAATCCTTTTCATATTTCCCCCTCCTGAATATCATAAATATAATATAAATATGCCGAAATTTATAAGCATAACCGAAGAAAAAAGCGCGGCTCCGCCAAAATAAGGGGAGCCGCGCTGGCGATTCAATAAACATCAGTTGCCGTTAAGCTTTAAATTACTGAACAGCTACACCGCCGTTTGCAATAAAGTCTGCAACGTTGGTGTTAAGCTCGTCGATGTAGTACTGCAACGAGTCGATATTCTTTTCCTTAGCCTGTGCCCAGGTGGTAGAGTTGTTAGGAGACTGTCTTGCAATGATCTTCAAGCCGTCAGAAGTCGAATAAAGTCTCGAGCCTAAGCCTTCGCCATATTCAACCAAGGTGTTCTCGCCCTTCTGAGCAAGTTCCTTACAAATGTCATACATATCAAGCATTTCGTCAGTCCAAAGGTACTTTTCTTCAAGCTGACGTCTGTCGATAGAGATAACGGTGGGGTCTAAAACCTTAAATCTTTCACAAGCAGCAAACAAAGCAACGCCATCGGGGTTTTCAGCGCCGTTGATGATGCAGTAGCCTGCAGCCTTAGCCTGAATGTAATAGTTGCCGTCGCCCTGAGGGTCACGAGGCATGGGAACGAACATAAGCTCGTTAGCTGTAACGTCGCCCCAGTTCTGAGAAACTACTTCAACAGTGTCGGTAAATGCCCATGTACCACGGATGTAGAAGAGAGTCAAGCCGTCCTTAACGCCTGCACCTTCGTTGTCGGTGCCGTTTCTGGTTGCCCAGCCGTTGTTCCACAAGGGATAGATGCACTCGTTCTTGGAAAGGTTGTAGAGAAGGTCTGCAGCTCTTTCAAGTCTGGGGTCGTCGATGTTGGAAACGTACTTGTTGGTGTTAAGATCCAAGGAAACGATCTGTGTACCGCAGGAGTCCATGATAGCGGCAGAGTATGCCCAACCGTCAAGACCGTATCTGTCTTCATCGGGGTCGGTGAAGTCTAAGCACATTTCATAGAATACGTCCCAAGTCCATTCGTCGTTATAATAAAGCTCTGCAGGATCGTCAAAGCCCCATTCGTCGATTACTCGTCTGTTATAGGGAACAACGCTTTCAAAGTTGTTGTCGGTAGCGATTATGTAACGGTAGCCGCCCAACGAGAAGTACTTGTCAACAAAGTCCTTCATGCCTTCCCAAAGCGGATCGTCATAGTCGATGTAGTCGTTTACTGCCTGGAACACACCCTTGATTGCATAGGTGGGGAATGTTTCGTTGTCAGCAGGGTAGAAGTCGGGGGCTGTGCCGCCCAAAATGAGGTTGGCAAGCTCGTCAAATCTTGATGCCCATGTTGTTTCAATCCATTCAATTTCACAGCCGTACTTTTCCTTAAAGGTAAAGTAACCGGTGTTTACGATTTCTGCTTCGTCATAGTTATGGAAGCCGTCATACCACGCAAACCACTTAATGGAAGTACCGGAAACCACAACTTCCTCTGCTGCGGGAAGGGTGATACCTGCTGCTGCCAAAATAGCTTCTGCGTCTTCAGTCGAGAGTGTAACTTCAACGATCTTGCGCTTGTTTTTGCCACAGCCAACAAGTGTGAAGATCATGAGTAAAACCAAACCGATTGCCAAAAGTTTTTTAATGTTCATTTTGGTCACCTCAAAATATAAATTAGTACTATTATATTACAACTTATTCCTGTTTAAATCAATTCTTAAAATAAACAATTTACCTTATCTAATTTTGTGCATTAATTATTATTTTTTGGGCATCAACAACATTAGGTTTCGTCAAAAATCCATAATTAAAGTCTTTTAAGGCAACAGCCTCTGATAGCCGAATATGAATTTATTGCATAAAAAAGCCGCCCGAAAAGGCGGCTTAATTATTTGATTATCAGAAATCGGTAATCATTGCGTTAAGCTCTTCGATGTAGTAATCAATGGTTTCAGCATACTGCTCCTTGAGCTGTGCCCAAGTAGAAGGAGTGTTGGTTCTGTTGATACCGTCGCAAAGAGTGTTGATTGCCGAGTTGAGCTGGTCCTGAAGGTTACCGGTATAGTGAACAACAGGAACCTGATATGCCAATTCGTATGTAACGTCATACATTTCAAGCATTTCATCTGTCCAAAGGTAGATGGTCTCGAGCTGCTTTCTGTCGATGGAAATTACAGTGGGGTCGAGGATCTTGAAGCGTTCGCAAGCTGCCAACAAAGCAGCGCCGTCGTGGTTTTCACCGCCGGAAACGAGCATGTAACCAACAGGGCCGGAAGCCATGTAGTAGTTGCCGTCGCCGTCGTCATCACGAGGCAAGGGAGCAAACATAAGCTCGCCTTCGGTAACGTCGCCCCAGATTGCAGAGATTTCTTCAACGGTGCCGGTGAAGAAGCTGGTGCCGATGATGTAGAACAAGCAAAGACCTTCCTTAAGGCCGGAACCGAAGGTTCCTCCTCCGCGGAGTGCCCAGCGGTCGTTGCCTTCGTGGTAAGTGCAGTCGTTCTTCACAAGGTCATAAAGCAAGTTCTGTGCTCTTTCGATTTCGGGAGCGTCGATGTTCGAGTAGAACATACCGTTCTCGTCCTTGCCAATGAACATCTGGCCTGTAGATTCAACAAATGCGCCTGCATATGCATAGCCGTCCAAAGCATAGCGGTTTTCATCGCCGTCCGAGAAGTCCATGCACATGTTGTAGAATACGTCCCAAGTCCATTCGTTGTTATAGTAGAGTTCAGCGGGATCGTCGAAGCCCCATTCTTCCATAACTCTTCTGTTGTAAGCAACAACGTTGTAAGGGCCGATGTCGGTAACGATAGCATAGTGCTTGCCGCCGAGGTTGAAGTATTCCTTCATCGAAATGCCCGACCAAAGGGGGTCGTTTTCATAGTCGATGTAGTCGTCAACTGCAACATACATACCCTTGATACAGTCAAGAGGGAAGGTTGCTGTCGAGGTCGAGCCTGCAGGCGAGAAGTCGGGGGAAGTACCTGCCAATACGAGGTTAGCAAGGTCGTCATTTCTTTCGAAATAATCGGTTTCGATCCAGGTGATTTCACAGCCATACTTTTCTTTGAAGGTCCAGAAACCGGTGTTTACGATTTCTGCTTCGTCATAGTTGTGGAAGGGATCGTACCAAGCGAACCACTTAACGGTTGTACCGGATGCAATTACTGCTTCAGCGTCAGGAAGTCTGATACCTGCTGCTGCCAAGATTGCTTCCGAGTCTTCGGTCGAAAGGGTAATTTCAACGATCTTGCGCTTTTCTTTGCCGCAGCCGACAAGAGTGAAGATCATTAAAAGAACCAATGCCAAAGCAAGAATTTTTTTCATAACAAATCCTCCAGTCATAAAACAATGTGCCTAATCGGCACGTTCCAAGTATGCACATAGATTATACCACTCTGATTCCTCAAAATCAATTGTCACTATTTACATTTTTAGTCCAAAAATATTGTAAAATTCACCATCATCGGTTTAATATTTTTATATTTAACACAAAACAAAAGCCCGACGGTAATCGGACTTTTACTTTAAATATTTACTTCCCTGATAGGTGTTTCTTTTGGCAAGCTCCTTGTCAATGCCGTTCAAAACGCTTCGCTTGTCCATGCTCCAAATCGGTGCCACAAGCGTTTTGCGGTCGCCGTCGCCCGTAAGTCTGCCGATTGCCGTTTCGGGCGGCAAAACCTCAAGCTGGTCGCACACAAGGCTTATATATTCTTCTTTTTCAAGGGTCTCAAACTCGCCGTTTTCATACTCCTGCGCCATTTTTGTGCCCGAAATCACGTGCAGAAGATGAATTTTAACCTCCTGCGGGGCTAAATCTGCAACAGCTTTAGCGGTCGCCATCATGTCACCATAGCTTTCGCCCGGCAGGCCGTTGATCATATGCACTCCGACATTTATTCCCGCGTTTTTCAAAAGGGTATAGCCCCTCACGAAATCGTCAAAGCTGTGGCAGCGGTTGATTCGCCTTGCAGTTTCGTCGTTAACGGTCTGCAGCCCAAGCTCGACGGTAAGGTGCGTTTTCTTAGCAACCTCTTGCAAAAGGGCAACCTTTCCGCCGTCAAGGCAATCGGGTCGGGTTGAAATGCTTAAACCAACCACGGGCAAATCAAGCGCGGCTTCATAAATCTCTTTAAGGCGAGGGGTGGGCGCATAGGTGTTAGTGCCTGCCTGCAAATAAGCAATGCAGGCAAAGTCGCCCCACTTGTTTAAATAAAGCTTTTTCGTTTCCTCGAACTGGCGCAAAAAGCTATCCTTGGGGTTGCCTGCAAACTCGCCCGACAAAGAGTGCGAGCAGTAAGTGCAGCCGCCAACGCCGCAGGTGCCGTCTCGGTTAGGGCAGCCAAGCCCTGCGTTCA
>JAZSPX010000132.1:0-2676 GCA_045537675.1 Candidatus Faeciplasma sp.
ATAAAACAGCCGCAATTGCAAATGCTGCAAATCTTTTATAATTCACTTTTATGTCCTCCTGAATGCCTTTCACATCTATCCAACGTTGTAAAGCTACCTTGCTTTACAACAAAATACTGTTCATATCTACATTTTATCACGCTTCCAATCTTATTTCAATAGCTTTGCCATTACAATTTGATTACATATTTTCACTTACCATTTGACAAACCCCGTGTATGTATTATAATATTATCGTATATTGTTTTAGGGGAGGCTTAAATACCGTGAATATTGCAATTATAACAGGCGCATCCAGCGGTTTAGGTATCGAATTTTTAAAAGAGATCATCGCTTCACGCACAGGTATAGATGAAATCTGGCTTGTCGCACGAAGAACAGAAAAGCTCAACGAGCTTGCTTCGCAATACAACCAAATAAAGTGTGTTCCCATAAGCCTCGACTTATCCCATGAAGAAAGCTATACAGCTTTAGAGGATAAGCTTTCCTCCGGCGATTATAACGTTAAGCTTCTTGTCAACAACGCAGGCTTTGGCAAAATGGGCAACATCAAAGATATGCCCGCATTATCCCAGACTTCTATGATAGACGTAAACTGCAAGGGCTTAACTGCCGTTGCAACAATTTGCCTAAAGCACATGTCCAAGGGCAGCGAGATCGTCAACGTCTGCTCCATCGCGTCGTTTGTGCCCAACCCTCGTCTAACCGTCTATTCCTCAACCAAGGCCTATGTTTTAAGCTTCACCAAGGGCTTAAGAGAAGAACTTAAACCCCACGGAATCAACTGCATGTGTGTTTGCCCCGGCCCCATGAGGACAGAGTTTTTCTCGGTAGCCGACATAGCACCCGGTTCGTCAAAAACCTTCGACACCCTGCCATATTCCGACCCTGCAAAGGTCGCACGCGGAACCTTAAAAGCCTCCAAAAAAGGAAGATGCGTTTACACTCATCTTGCATTTTTCAAGTTCTACCGTGTTTTGGCAAAGCTTTTGCCGCATAATCTTTTAATGAAACTCAGCAAGGTATAATAAATGAAAGAATTCATAATCGAAAAAAACGATGCAGGCCAGCGACTCGATAAGTTCATATCAAAAGCTGTGCCAAACCTGCCCCAAAGCTTAATGTATAAATACATTCGCTTAAAGCGAATCAAGCTTAACGGCAAGAGGTGCGAAATCTCAACCCGTCTGAACGTCGGCGACATTCTGCAAATGTATATAAACGATGAATTCTTTGGCGAAACCTCGCATGAAAAAGAATTCTTAACCGTCCCTGCCGATATTGACGTTGTATATGAGGACGAAAACATTTTGCTCGTAAACAAAAAGTGCGGCATGGTCGTGCACGAGGATGACGAAAAAACCGCCGACACCCTCATCAACCGCATCACTCACTATCTTTTCAAAAAGGGTGAATACGACCCCGAGCGCGAGGCAAGCTTCGCACCTGCTTTGTGCAACCGCCTCGACAGAAATACCGAAGGCATTGTAATCTGTGCCAAGAATGCCGAAAGCCTGCGCCTTTTAAACCGCATCGTTAAAGAGCGTGAGATAACTAAAAACTATCTTTGCATAACCCTTGGCACCCCTTCGCCTAAAGAGGCTACGCTCACAGCATATCTCGAAAAGAACGAATCGACCAACACAGTCTACGTTTCAAACAATAAAACACCTTCCAACAAAACAATCGTCACCAAATATACCGTTTTAAAATCTCAAAACGGCTTATCGCTTTGCGAGATTGACCTGATTACAGGCCGCACCCACCAGATCCGTGCGCACATGGCTCACATCGGCCACCCACTTCTGGGTGACGGCAAATACGGCATTAACCAAGAAAACCGTGCAAGGGGAATCAAAACTCAGGCACTCTGTGCCTATAAATTAACGTTCAATTTCAAAACCGATGCCGGTATTTTGAATTACTTAAACGGCAAAAGCTTTGAAATTAAAGATATATGGTTTGTAAACGAATTTTTTAAATAAGGAGAATAAATATGACTATCAATTACAAAACAAACGGCACCTGCTCTCGACAGATTAATATCGAGGTTGAATACGGCATCATCAAATCCTGCGAATTCATCGGTGGCTGCAACGGCAACTTAAAGGGCATCTCCAAGCTTGTAACAGGCATGAAGGTCGAAGACGTCATCGCACGCCTTGAAAACACCACCTGCGGTCCCAGAAGCACCTCTTGCCCCGACCAGCTTGCAAAGGCGCTTAAAGAAGCTCTTTAATTCGTCTCATACTGCCTCCTCATTACGGGGAGGCTTTTTTCTTGACACTGCTATATATCTAAAGTATAATTATAGCATAATCTAACATGTTTTGGAGGTGCTGACATTGAATTTCCTGCTGTTCATCCTTGCCGTCATTCCGCCCGTTGCGCTTTGTCTGGTTATCAAAAAGCTCGATAAAGGCGTTAAGCATTCGGCACGCTTGCTTTTAATTCTGTTCTTTGCCGGCTTTGCTTGCAGCCTCCCGGCTATCGCTTTAAACACATTCAACGAAATATTCCTTTGCTTTGTTTACGATACTGCTTCATATGCATTTTTTGCAACAATTTTCTTTTTCGTTGCCATTCACGAAGAAGGCTTAAAAATGCTGGTGTTCTGGTTCTTCACTAAAGATAATGTAGATTTCGAACGTATGTATGACGGAATAATATATTCTG